>NZ_JBEZEX010000010.1:0-198546 GCF_040649115.1 Micromonospora sp. NPDC049049
GGGGGGGGGCCTCCTGTCTCCACGGTTTTGTGGGGGGGGCCGGGGGGGGCCGGGGGGGGCCCCCCCCCCGCCTCGTCGGCTTCACGCTGGGCGTCGGCCGGGAACTCCTCGGGCAGGCCGAGCTCGCGGCGCAACGCGCCGAAGTCGATGCGGGGCGCGAGTACGCGTCGGATGACCACGGGTCAATCCTGACAGCGCCACGGGTGATCCGCTTCCGGTGACCGGCCGGAAATCCGCCTGCTGCGGGGATGCTCCGCGCTCAGCCGGTCGCCTTGCGGGCGGCGCTGCGGGCCCCCCTGGGGGCGGTGGCTCGGGCGGCGACCGGGCGGGCCGGCGACTTGCGGGCGGTCACCTTGCGGGCCGGTGCCTTGGCCGCGACGGTCTTCTTCGCCGGTGCCTTCTTCGCCGCCGCCTTACGGGCGGTGGTCGACGAGGTACCCGACACCTTCGCGGCCGGGGCCTTCTTGGCCGGAGCCTTGCGGGCGCCGCCGCTGGGGCGGGTCGACGCGGTCTTCTTCGCCGCCGCCGTCTTCTTCGTCGCTGTCTTCTTGGCGGCGGACGCCGTGGTCGCCACCTTCCGCGCCGGGGCCTTCGCCGCGCTGGTGGTCCTGCGCGCCGGTGCCTTCGCCGCGGTGGTGGTCCTGCGCGCCGGTGCCTTCGCCGCGGTGGTGGTCTTGCGCGCCGAGGCCTTCGCCGCGGTAGTGGTCTTCTTCGCCGCGCTCGCCGTCTTCTTCGCCGTGCCTGTGGTCTTCTTCGCGGCGGTGGTCGTCTTGCGCGTGGTCGACGCCGGGGCCCGCTTGGCGGCGGCGGTCGTCTTGCGGGTGGTGGTCGAGGCCTTCGCGGGGGCCTTCTTGGCCGCTGCTGTGGTCTTGGTCGTGGTCTTCTTCGCGGGGGCCTTCGTAGCCGCCGTGGTGGTCTTCTTGGCCGGGGCGCGGCCCGCCCCGCCGGCGGCCTTGCGGGCCGGGGCCTTCGCGGCAGCCGTGGTGGACTTGCGCACGGGGGTGGTCCGGCTCGCCGCGGTGTTCCGCTCCGCCGCGGCGGTCTTCTTCGCGGTGGTGCGTCGGGCGGCCGGGCGCTTGGTGGCCTGCTGTGCTTCGGCCATCGTTGTTCCCTCCTTGGGGGACGTGCTCTCGCGTGCGTCCTCGCGGAGCACGAAAACCTCGGCGCGAGCCGTCCCGCGCCGCCTATCTGTCGTCCCCGGCCCAACGAGCGTCCTCGGCATCCCACGCCTCGTTCCGCTCCTGCACTCGTTGCAGGGCGTTCTCCGCGTCGGCCGCCGAGTCGTACGGGCCGAGAACGTGCTTCGCCGGACACACGTTGGAGTCCGTCTCGACCCGGTGATGCCGGGTGCACCAGTAGAACTGCCCACTACGTCCGCTGTCGCTCATGGGAATCACTGTGCACCGCGAACCGGCCGGCCGCCACCGGATCGCACAAGTCGCCGACGATCTCCACAGTAGATATGCATTGCGTTCGTCGGGCCGAAATGGCGAAACGCGTGGGACTGGAACACCAGAAGATGCGCAGGTGAGCCCTGCTGTGGGCACCTCTATGATCGCGGGATGGCGATACCGGACTACATCCTGGGGTTGCGTAAGCACGTCGGCCACGACCTGCTCTGGCTGCCGAGCGTCAGCGCGGTGGTCCGCAACGACGCCGGGGATCTGCTGCTCGGTCAGCGCGCCGACGACGGGCGGTGGTCGGTGATCAGCGGTTTCGTCGAGCCGGGCGAGCAGCCGGCCACCGCGCTGGTCCGCGAGGTGCGCGAGGAGACGGGCGTGGAGGTGGCGCCGGTGCGGATGTCCAGTGCCGTGTCGCACCCGCACACGTACCCGAACGGGGACCGCTGTGAATACCTGAACATGGGGTTCCTGTGCCGGGTGATCGGCGGCACCGCCCGGGTCAACGACGACGAGTCGTTGGCCGTGCGGTGGTTTCCGTTGGACCAGCTGCCCGAGCTGGACAAGCACGCCCTGCTGGTCATCGCGTACGCGTTGCGCGAGAAGCAGGTGGCCGGTTACCTGGAGCCGGGTACGACGTGGGACGACGTACCCGACTGAGGTTCACACCGGGGTCGGCGCGAGGGCGACCGGCTCGGCGGGGGCCGACCGGGCCGCCCGGATGGTGTACGCGAGCGCGTACGGCGTGCAGGCCAGGTAGAGCATGGGTTCCGCCCGCACCTCGTTGATGACGATGTGGAAGATCTCCCACGAGATGGTGGGTCTGGGCAGTCTGATGTTCCATTCCGTCCAGGTGGCGAGGAGCCACAGCGGTGAGGAGATCCAGTCGACGCCGCCCAGTGGCGTCGGACTGCTGACGGGGCCGGCGCGACGGCCCGCCGCGATGACGTCGACGACGGCGAGAATCACCGCGAGGTCGGCGGCGGCGAGTGCGCCGAGGATGCCCACCCACCAGGCCACACGGAGGCGGTTGCGGGAGGCGAGGCTCGCCGCGGCCCAGAGGGCCAGCGTCAGGCCGGCCAGCCAGAGCAGCAGCCCGGGTACGAAGGTGACCGGGTCGTCCGGGGAGATGGCAGCGAGGAACACGACACCGACCGCGCCGATGGGAAGCACCACGCCGAGCGCGATGCGTAGCGGGCTGTCGAGTGCGGTGTGTCGGGCCCAGCGCGCGGCGAACACCGCCAGCAGCACTGCCAACCCGATGGTGAGTGCCGTCCAGATCGGCTTCTGCACCCGCTGGGACCAGTCCTGGGTCACCATCCGCTCGATCGGCATGAGGGCGAAGGCACTGGCGAGCACGATTCCGACGCAGGCGATCGGGGAGAGCAGCAACGCGGCGGCGGTGCGTCCGATCCGACCGCGTATGAGGCGGCGGTCGACGATCGGGGCGCCGGTCCGACCGACGGCCAGGCTCGCCGCGAAGCCCAGCATCCTCGTCCGGTGACCGCTCTCGGCCAGCACGTGCAGCTCGGCGGCCCACTCGCGGCGCAGGTCGTCGCGAACCTCGGCCGGCCAGCGGCGCGCGGCCAACTCCAACAGCAGTTCGGCGGCCCGGCGGGTCACCACGCCGGTGCTCCGGTGGGCTCGGTGCCGCCCCACGGGCGACGGCCACCGTCGGGGATCGCGGCCCGCAGGTCGGCGAGCGCCTGGCGGGCCTGCGTCACCCCGACGGCGGTCAGTCGGTAGTAGCGGCGGGCCGGCCGCCCGGCCGCGACGGGATCGATCGCCTCCCAGTCGGCGGCCAGCCAGCCGGCCCCCTGCAACCGGTGCAGCACCGGGTAGAGGGTGCCGCTGGGCAGGCCGGTCAATCGCATCAGGTCGAGCCCGTAGCGCTGCTCGTCGGGGTCGGCGAGCAGCGCCGCGAGCACCTTCGCGACCGGAATGGTCATCCGCATCCGACCACTGTATCGGAATTCTACATAGGGGTCGGTACCCGTTCGACGGGAATCCACAGCTCGGCGTCCGCCTGGGTTCCGTCCGCCGACACCCGGACCCGGGAGATCTCCGGTCCAGGTCGGCTGCGGTACGGGTTGGACGGAAACCACTGGGTGAACACGTCACGCCACAGGAATTGCACCGCCTGCGGAAACGCGCCGGAGGTGGTGAACACCGCCCACGACCCCGCCTGCACCGGCAGCGCGTCCAGGTCCTCCGGCGGCTCGGTGCCGGTCACCACCCCGTGCCAGTAGTCGAGCTCGGTGCCCTCCTGCCGACTGTCGGCGAGGTTGTCGCTGACGTTGACGATCCCCTTCGGTTCCTGATCGGAGAGCGCCTCGATCCTCTCGGTCGTCTCCGTGTCGATACTCCTGATGAACGCGACGATCGCCGGGTTCATCCCCTCGTGCACCAGCGGGACCCGGGCCTTGCGCCCCACCAGCGCGAACGCGTCCTTGTCGACGATCCGGTACTCCATGCTGCCGCTCCCTTCGACGGTGAGTCGGAAGGACATCCGGGGCTGGGCACGCAGCGCTGCCCCCGTACGCCGAGCTTCTCCTGGCCCCACGCCGTGCACGGCGTGGAACGCCCGGGCGAACGCCTCCGCCGAGCCGTAGCCGTAGTGCACAGCGACGTCGAGCAACGTCCGCTCCCCCGCCAGCACGTCCGCACCGGCGACGGTGAGCCGACGCCGACGGATGTACTCCGACAGCGGCATTCCGGCCAGCGCGGAGAACAGCCGCCGGAAGTGGTACTCCGACGTCAGCGCGATCCGCGCCAGCTCCGCCACCTCGATCTTCCGGTCGAGGTGACGCTCGATGTACGTCATGGCCTCGTTGAGCCGATCCAGCACCCGGGCCTCCTTCCCTTTCGAACACCGACGTTAGGTCGCAGGGTCGGTCGCCCACCCGACATCCGATGCCCGCATCGGTCGGGTGCGGCCACAGCGACCGCCGTGTCGTAGCCTGGCGGACTTTGCTTCCCGAGGAGGTTGACGTGGCCGAGTACCCGCAGAACGTCGTGCAGCGCTTCCACGGCACCCCCGAACAGGTCGACGCCGGCCTGGTGGGCGAGCCGCCGCGGACGTGGAAGTCCGTCGTCATCAAGGAGTACGACCCGTCCTGGGCGCAGCGGTTCATCGCCGTCCGGTCGTAGCTCACCGAGGCGCTCGGTGAGCTGATCATCGGGGTGGAACACGTCGGATCGACGGCGGTGCCGGGGCTCGCCGCCAAGCCCGTCATCGACGTCGACCTCGTCATCGAGGACACCGCCGACGAGGCCACCTATCTCCCCGCCCTGAAACGGCTCGGGTACCGGCTCGTCCTTCGGGAACCCTGGTGGCACGGGCACCGGATGCTGCTCAGCCCCGCCGAGGACGTCAACCTGCACGTCTGGCCGCAGGGTGCTCCGGAACCGGTCCGGCACCAACTTTTCCGCGACTGGCTGCGCTCGCATCCGGACGACCGGGAGCGGTACGCCGCGACCAAGCGCCGCCTCGCGCGGGACACCGCGCACCGGCCCCGCGACTACAGCCTCGCGAAGAACGACGTCATCGACGAGATCTACGCGCGCATCTTCGCCGGCTGATGACCTGACGTCGCCGACGGCCAGGCGCAGATCTTGGACAGTTTCCGTTCCGAGCAAACGGAAAGTGTCCAAGATCTGGCCGTAGACCGGGATGCGAGTCTGATCAGCGCGGCGGCTGCTGCATCATGACCCAGGTGGGTACGGGCTCCGGCAGGAAGCTCATCACCTCCCAGTCGGCCCGGCGGTACAACTCGACGTTGCCCGGGTTGCTGGTCTCCAGGATCGCCGGCAGGCCGTCGGCGGCGGCGCGGTCCAGCCCGGCCCGCATCACGGCACGACCCCAACCGCGTCCGGCGTTGTCCGGGTGGGTGCCCAGGACACCGAGGTACCAGAACGGGAACGCCGGCAGGACGTCGTGCAGGACGTCGTCGTAGCCCTGCACACGGGCCAGCACGTCGGCCGGGTACGGAGATATCTCCGGCGACCCGTGCGCAGCGGCCGACGGGTCAACCGGGGGCTCCCAGATGGCCACGGACGCGCCCCCACCGATCGTCCAGATCGACGATCGGTGCACCCGCTTGTCGAAGAGGTGCCCGAAGAAGGCGGCGCAGTACCGGGGATAGGTCTCCTCGTCGGGGAACAGCCACCGCAGGATCGGATCCTTGATGAACGCGGCGACGAGCGTGTCGACAACTCTGGCGCGGTAGGCGGGCGTGGCGATGGTGATCCCGGGAGTCGTCACGGCAGTCGACACTAGTCGGGAAAAGCGCCTTGACCCTGACACGGTGGCGGACCGGAGACTGGTCGCATGGACCTCGATGACTACCGGAAACACTCCGCGTACAGCGACCCGGGTCGGCACGGCGGGCTCCTCGACGCCGTGGCGACCGACTTCCCCACCGTGGCGGCGACCGCCCGCAACGTGATCGTTCACTACCGGGCCGGCGGCGTCGAGTTGCCCGACGATCGGCTCGACGAGGTGAACTGCCGCTGGGTGGACCGCATCCTCGACACTGACCAGTCCCGCTTTCCGGTGCCCCTCGCGGCGGAGCGTCCGGCCGTCGACCGCGTGGCAGGCTGCTGTCGGGACCACACGCTGCTTTCGGTCGCGGTGCTGCGTCAGCACGGCATTCCCAGCCGCAGCCGGGTCGGTTTCGCCTCGTACTTCGCGCCCGACTGGCACCACGACCATGTGCTGGTGGAGTACTGGAACGGCGACCGGTGGGTCTGGGCCGACCCGGAGCTCGACCCGGCCGGCGACTGGGGGTTCGACGGCTACGACATCGACCCGAAGGCAGGGCTCTTCGACTCGGCGGCGCGGGTGTGGTCGGCGTACCGGGCCGGGACTATCGACCCCGAGCGCTACGGCGTCAGCCCGGAGCTGCCGATCCGAGGCGACTGGTTCATCCACGACTACGTCCTGATCGAGCTGGCCCACCGGCAGAAGGACGAACTGCTGCTCTGGGACGGCTTCGGTGCGATGACCGAGGACATCGCCACCGCCGACCTCACGCTCGTGGACGAGATCGCCGCGTTGTTGCTCGCCGCCGACGACGGCGACGAGACCGCGGAGAAGGCCCTCGCCGACCGGTACGCCAGCGACGCCCGACTCCGCCCCGGCCCGCAGGTGCACAGCATCTCGCCGGTCTCCGGCACCGTGAGCACTGTCGATCTGCGCGTCAGCCGAAGGTGAAGGCGTACGCGGCCGCCCCGGGTTCGCCGAACGTGATCTCCAGGGTCCGCTCCCGGACCGGGCCGTCCTGGCGGACGAGCTGGTAGAGCCGGCCGTCCTGGAGTACGCCGTTACCGTCGACGTCGACGTCGACGCCGTGTGACGGGCCGGGAGGGTCGCCGTCGAGCAGCACGCGGAACGGGATCGGCCCTCCCGCCCCGGGGGCCAGCACGAGATGCGCGTCGCGGGCGTGGAATCGGGAGGCGATGCCGCCGCCGGCCTGGTCCAGCACGACGTTCTCCGACCCGATCGTCCACTCTCCTGCAAGGGCCCACTGGTTCAGGCCGAGGCTCTCCGGCACCTGGTAGGCGCGACGTTCGTCGAGCGCCGGGCCGTTCGGCGACGCGAAGTGTTCGCCGCGACTGAAACCGAGGTACGTCTCGGGCGTCCGCAGGTTGTTCCAGTCGGCCTCCGCCTCCGGGCCGAGCCCCTTGACGGGTACGGGTTCCCGCTCGATACCGAGCAGTTGCTGGAGCACGTGCTCGGACTGCTCGTAGCGTCCCTCGCCGAAGTGCTCGTCGCGGATGACGCCGTCGGTGTCGACGAAGTAGAGCGCCGGCCAGTAGTGGTTGTCGAAAGCGCTCCAGATCGCGTAGTCGTTGTCGACCGCCACCGGGTAGTCGATCGATCGGGCCGCCACCGCCCGCCGCACCCAGTCGACCTCGTGCTCGAAGCCGAACTCCGGGGTGTGCACCCCGATGACCACCAGCCCGTCATCGCGGTATGCCTGCGACCAGGCACGCACGAACGGCTCCTGGCGCAGCCAGTTGATGCAGGTCAGCGTCCAGAAGTTGACCAGGACGACGCGTCCGCCCAGGTCGGCGGGGCCGAGTGGCTCGGAGTTGAGCCACTCGGCCGCCCCGTTGAGCGGGGGCAGGTGCACGGCCATCTAGCGCAGCGACCGGAAGGCGGTGCGAAGCTCTTCGGAGAAGATCTTCGGCTGTTCCCAGGCTGCGAAGTGCCCGCCCACGTCGAGCTTGTTGTAGTAGATGAGGTTGGAGTACGCCTGCTCGGCCCAACTCTGTGGCGCCTCGTACAGCTCGTCGGGGAAGACGCTCACGGCGACCGGAACCTTCACGCCCTTCGCGGCGAAGAACGAGAGTTTGTTCTCCGCGTACAGACGGGAGGCCGAGATCGCGGTGTTCGTCAACCAGTAGAGCGAGATGTTGTCCAGGATGTCGTCGCGGGTGAGGCCCGCTTTGGCCCCGTCGAACACCTCCGAGATCAGGGCCAGACTCTTCGCGTCGTGGTCGAGCAGGAAGGACGCCAGGCCGACCGGAGAATCCGCCAGCCCGGTCAGCGTCTGCGGACGTGTCGCCATCATGAGGGCGTACGCGACGTGTTTCCAGACGAAGTTGGCTTCCTCGGCGGCACGCATCTCGTCGTCGGAGAGCCCCGATGGCAGCGAGCCCATGGCGTTGTTAGCACCGGTGGTGTCGCCCTGGAACAACAGGTCGATCTCGGTGGGGATCGCACCGGGCATGTTGGTGTGGATGCCGAGCAGTTCCGGAGGCGCCTGGAGGCCCATCTGGTCGACGATGACCGCACCCCAGTCGCCGCCCTGCGCGACGAACCGGTTGTAGCCGAGCCGCTTCATCAGCTCCGTCCAGGCGGTCGCGATCTTCTGTGGGTTCCATCCCGACTCGGTCGGCTTGCCGGAGAAGCCGTGGCCGGGCAGCGACGGAATCACCAGGTGGAAGGCGTCCGACGCGCTCGCGCCGTGCTTGGTGGGGTCGGTGAGCGGCTCAATGATCTTCAACTGCTCGATCACGGAGCCCGGCCACCCGTGGGTGACGATGAGCGGCAGCGCGTCCTCGTGCTTCGAGCGCACGTGGATGAAGTGGATGTCCACCCCGTCGATGGTGGTCATGAACTGCGGCAGGGCGTTCAGCCGCGCCTCGACAGTGCGCCAGTCGTACTCTTTCTCCCAATAGCGGGCGACGGCCTGAATCGTCGCGAGTGGCACGCCCTGTGACTGGTCGTCCACCGTTTCCTTGTCCGGCCAGCGGGTGGCCTTGATGCGCCTCTTCAGGTCATCGAGGTCGGCCTGAGGAATGTCGACCGAGAACGGTCGAATCTCCGTGGTGCCCGGACGAGTCTTGGTTTTGACAGCCATGCGTGTTTCCTCTCCGTCTAGGTTTGCGCCTCGCGAGGAGAAATCATGGGGTGAAGGCTCTGCCCGGACTTATGTGCCAATTGGGATTGGGCACGCCGCCGCCATATCTCGGAGCCTAGTGTTGGCCGACCGCGATGGTCGGCGAAGTTGACACTTGCTCAGTCGTCGGATCTGGGCTGCTCATGCGGTCTCGGCCTGGAGGGCGGGGCCGAGGAGGAGCCCACCGTCGATGACGTACTCCGACCCCGTGATGAACGACGCGTCCGATGACGTGAGGAACAGGACAAGACGGCTGACGTCGGTCGGCTCCCCGAGCCGGGGAATGGCGAACGGCTCGGGTGAGTAGAAGTCGGCGATTGCCGCTACTGCGCCAGCTGCTGGTTCGTGGATGAAGGCGGTCGAAATCACGCCGGGGTGGATGGTGTTCACCCGGATGTGGTCGCGGCCGAGCTCGAGCGCCGCCGTTCGGGTGAGACCTCGCACAGCCCACTTGCTGGCGACGTACGGCGCGTAGTGAGCCGTACCGCCCAGGGCCATCGTCGAGGCGATGTTGACGATGGCTCCCCCTGCTGCGCGGCGCAGCGCGGGGGCGGCGGCCTTGATGCCGAGGAAGGTCCCCGTGAGGTTGATGTCGAGGATGCGCGACCACGTGGCCTGCTCCGTGTTTTCGATCGTTGCCGGCGGATTCTGGACGCCCGCGTTGTTGACGAGCACGTTCAGGGCGCCGAAGGCGCTCTCGGCGGCCAGCACAGCGGCGGACCACGAGCTCTCGTCGGTGACGTCAAGGCGGGCGAAGCGAGCGCGGGTCCCGAGCTCGTCGACGAGAGCGGCGCCACGTTCCGCGTCGATGCCGCCGATCACTACGTTCGCTCCCTCCGCGTGGAAGGCGCGCACGTGGCTGGAGCCCTGGCCGCCGGTCCCGCCGGTCACGAGCACGGTCTGGTTGTCGAAGCGGGGCATCAGATGTTCCTTCGGTAGCTGGGGTGAATGACCGGGATCACCAGCGATGGCGGCGGCCAATGGTGAGCCGGTCGACTCACCACTGCCCCGACACTAGGTCGGTGGCAATGGCGAGTCAAGCCACTCACCTCGTATGCTCGGTTCATGAGCAGGGTCGTGACGACGTATCACCAGCGCGTCGCCCAGGAGAAGCGCGCGCTGATCGTCACGGCCGCGACCGCGCTGTTCCTCGAGTTGGGCTACGACCGGACGTCGCTGGCGCAGATCGCAGAGCGCTCGGGCGTTTCGCGGGCCACCTTGTTCAAGCAGTTCCCGAGCAAAGCCGCCCTGTTCGACGCCATCGTCACCGAGTCCTGGTCAACAGCCGACGAAGAGGACCCTCCGCCAGCGGGCAACGTCGTCGACGGGCTCAGCACCATCGGTCGCCGCTACGCCAAGCTGTTGAGCCAGCCCCAGATGACCGACCTGTTCCGAATCGTCATCGCCGAGCTGCCGCGGTTCCCCGAGCTGGCCCAGGCGCAGTTCTCGCACGGGAAGTTGCCCTACTACGAGTCCGTACGCAGCTACCTCCTGACTGAGCACGAGGCGGGAACGGTGCGGATCGAGGACGTGGACCTCGCAGCCACCCAGTTCCTGGGCATGATCTCCAACTACGTCTTCTGGCCGACACTCCTGGTGCCGGGCTGGGAGGTGAGCGCTGAACGCGTCGCTCAGGTAGTCGACGAGGCCGTCCGCACCATCGCCGCCCGGTACGCCACGACTAGGCCCCAGGCGTCCACCAACTGATCCCGCTGACGCTTGCGGGCCGGTCACGGGTGTCCAGGGGCAGCGACGGCTTTTTCGGCGGCTCGGCTGACCTGCTCCCAACCCGCCCAGGTGTCCATCCGCCGACGGGAGATGTCGAACGCCAGGTCGTACACCATGCTCCCGAGCAGGAGCCGCAGCGGCGGGTCGTCGCTGTCGACGAGTCGCAGCAGCGCCTCGGCGGCCAGCCGGGGTTCGCTGTCGATCGAGCCTTCCGCCCATTGGCGCTCCAGCTCGGCGCGTAGTGGCGCGTAGGCGTCCATCGGGGTGGTGGCGCTCAGACTGGTGTAGAGGTCGGTCCAGTAGCCGCCCGGCTGCACGATGCTGACGGTGATGTCGAAGGCCGCCGCCTCCATCGCCAGCGCCTCGCTCATGCCTTCCAAAGCGAACTTGCTCGCGCTGTACAGGCCGGTGCTCGGGAAGCCGCCGAGCGCGGCGATGCTGGAGACCTGCACGATGTGGCCGGCCCGCTGGGCGCGCAGGTGTGGCAGCACGGCCTGACCGACCCAGAGCGCGCCGAAGAAGTTGACCTCGAACTGGGCGCGCGCCTCGGCCTCCGTGAACTCCTCGATCATGCCCATGGACAGGGTGCCGGCGTTGTTGACGACGATGTCGAGCCGGCCGAAGTGCTCGACGGCGGTGTCCACGGCGGCGATGACCGCCGCCCGGTCGGTCACGTCGAGGGTCAGGGCCAACAGCTGGTCGGCGTACTTCTCGTCGAAGTCGGCCTGGGCGATGGTCCGGGCGGCGGCGACCACCCGGTCACCCCGGTCGAGTGCGGCGTCGGCGAAGGCGCGGCCCAGGCCGCGGCTGGCACCGGTGATGAACCAGGTACGCATGCACTTCTCCTCGTTTCAAGACGAGACGGTCCGTCTCGCATGGCCGAGGCTAGGCGTGCGACACCACCGCCGTCAAGACGAGACGGTCCGTCTCGTTGAGTGATATCGTTCTGCCCATGACGCCCAACACGGCCCGGCGGCGGGAGACCTCCCGCCGCGCCATCCTCACCGCGGCCTTCGACCTGCTCCAGGAGACGGGGTACGCGAAGCTCAGCATCGAGGGCATCGCCGCGCGGGCCGGCGTCGGCAAACAGACCATCTACCGCTGGTGGCCGTCGAAGGGCGCTGTCATCTTCGACGCCTTCCTCATGCTCAGCGAGGCCACCGAGGGCGGGCCGCCGACGCTGCCGGACACCGGCGACCTGGCGGCGGACCTGACAGTGGTGCTGCGCGCCACGGTCGAGGAGATGAACGATCCCCGGTACGAGCAACCGATGCGCGCCCTGGCCACCGAGATCGCGCTCGACCCCGAGCTGGCCGCCGCCTACGCCGAACGCCTGGACGGGCCGCTGAAGGAGGCCAAACGGCAACGCCTACGCAGCGCCCAGCAGGCCGGGCAACTCGCCGACGACGTCGACCTCGACGTGGCGGTGGACATCATCTGGGGTCCGCTGTTCAGTCGCTGGCAGCAACGCAGCGGGCCGCTCACCGCCGAGTACGCCGACCTCGTCGTCAGCACCGCCCTCAACGGACTGCGCCCCCGCCGATCCAGCGAGTGACGACCTGTGGGACGGCTTTGCGCTGCCACAGCGGGGTGCGGCAACATCAGGCGCCGTGACGGCACCAGGCACGGCCCCGGACAACGACACCCCGGCCGGCGACACCGGCAGGCCTCGGTTGAGTCGGCGGGTCCGGCACTGGTTGGCCGGTGCTGGCATCACCGCCCTGGCCGCCACCCTCGGCATCACCCTCGCCGTGCGCGGCGGCGCCACCCCGGCCTGCGCCGCACCACCGACGGGCAACGCCGTCCACAAGGGAAAGGCCAGCTTCTACGACGCGGGCCGCTCGGGCGGCAACTGCTCCTTCCCCGGCCCGCCGGCGGACCGCCTCTACGTGGCCCTTGGCGCATCCCAGTACTCCGGATCGGCGGCCTGCGGCAGTTACCTGGAGGTGAGCGGCCCGAAGGGCAAGGTCCGGGTGATGGTGATGGACCAGTGCGGCGGCTGCGGACCCAGCAAGATCGACCTGTCCACCGAGGCGTTCACCAGGATCGCGGACCGGTCTCAGGGCATCGCGCCCGTGACGTATCGGGCGGTGGTGAACCCACCGCTCGACGGAGGGCTCACCTTCCGGATGAAGGGCGGCGCCTCGACATACTGGTTCGCGGTGCAGGTCGGCAACCACGGCAACCCACTGCGCTCGGTCGAGGCGAAAGGGCCGGGCGGCGGCTTCCGCAAGGCCGCCCGGCAGAGCGACAACCACTGGGCCATCGAGGGCGGGATCGGCCCCGGGCCGTACAGCATCAGGGTCACCGACGTGTACGGACGCCAGGCGACCGCCACCGGCATCCGCCTGGTCACCAAGCAGGTGCAACGCAGCACGGCCACCCTCGCCAGCGCCTCCCCCACGCCCAGCAACTCACCCTCGGCCCCGCCGACCCCCAGCGCTGCGCCCTCACCGACTTCAACGGAATCGGTCGCACCCACGACGACAATCGAAGCCCTTGCCGGTGCCGCGCCACTCGACCGCCCCCGCTGCTGAACGTCTGCACGGTCAGGTAGCCCACCGCCTTGCCGTCGGTCGAGCCCGGGCGACTGTTGATCCACTCGGCTTTCAGGAAGTCGGCCCTTCCCCAGCCGTCGGACGCCCCGATTTCATGAAAGCCGAGTGGCAGGGCGAATCTGGGTTGCGTCAGAACCTCTAGCGACCGAGCATCGCCCTGTGGATGCCGTGGTGCAGTGGGTCCGTACGTCATGGACCAAGCGTTCACGCGGCGGAGCCGAGGCGACCCGGCGTAACGCCGTACCGGTGTCGTTCCCCCTGCCGGCACGGGCGGTGCCGTTCGTTCAGGAGATCAAGATTTCGGAGGCCGTGGGGTTCGAGCCTCGCGAGGAACTGACACACCCTCCGTACCGGAGCGACGTGCGCCTCCAACTGGCAGCTGACCAACTCCAGGTTGAATTGCTCGCGGCGGCATGGGGCGCGCCGCGCCGCCACCGCCGGCCGCCCACCGTGCGACTCGCCCGCGGCGAATGGCTGCGCTGGCACATCAACTACCGCTTCGCCGGGATGAATGGCGGCGCCACGACATACCGTCTGGACACGCTCAACCTGGCCCATGGTGACGTTCCGGCTGACACCTTCCTCGGCGAGCCGCCTCGGTTCATCGACGAACGCGCGCACATCTGGTAGTTGCCACCGCCGGGCCCAGGCCCTCATGCCCGCCGTACCATCCAGCGATGGTTTCGGAGACCTTCGATACGCGCGGCTGGCTCACCTACGTTGACCGCCTCGCCTTCACCCAGGGCGACACGCTCAGGGCTGCCCGACGAATGGCCTGGCCGACGGTGAAGCTGCACGCCGACGACAGCACGTTGACCTTCACGTCACGTACCAGGTCGGACACCCTGGAGCACTTCTACGTCGCCGCGGTGGCGCACCATCCGTTTCACCGGCGGTTCCCGCTGCCGGCGACCGCCGTCGCCTTCGAGGTCGAGGAGCGCGACCAGGTCCTGCTCTTCTGGACCCCCCGCGTCGGCGCGGTCCTGCGGGCACTCGAGAAGCTGGGCTGGGACGCCGAACAGCCCGAGCCCTGGACTCCGTACCCCTGAACTGGTGGTCGCGCGGGCCTACGTCACAGTGCGCAGCGGACGCCTGCCGGATGAGTACGGCAGGTGAACGAAAGAGAGAAGGGACACCCTCCGAGGCCCGTTGACATGCGTTTCGAACGAGTGACAGCGTTGTCATCGACTCATTTCCTCCATATGAGACGAGGAGCGCATCTTGCTCTATCGGAACTCACACCGTCGCCGCGCGACAGCAGCCGCCGCAGCCGGAATCCTCATCACGGGGCTGGCGCTCGCCCCGTCCGCGCCGGCTCAGGCGAGCCACCACCGGGCGCAGGACGACGCCGTACGCTCGGGTGACGCGCGTTTCGAGGTGCTGTCCCCGACGCTGATCCGCACCGAGTACCAGAAGGACGGCAGGTTCACCGACGCCGCCACCTTCAACGCCGTCGGGCGCGATGATTTCCCCCGGACGCGTTTCACGAAGCGCGTCGACCACGGCTGGCTCACCATCGACACCGGCGCGATGACGGTGCGGTACCGGGTCGGCTCGGGCGCGTTCACCGCCGACAACCTGACCGTGCAGCTCAAGGCCGGCAAGCAGACCGTGCAGGGCCAGCCGTGGGCCGGCCACACCGCCCCGGCCTGCGCGTTCGGCGCGCTCTGCGAGGCCGAGTCGCTACAGCTCAACGGCCCCGGGGTGGCCACCGACCACAAGGGGTACACCGGGCGTGGTTTCGCGGCCGGCTTCGCCGCGGCTGGCGACTCGGTCACCTTCGCGCTCGACGCCCCGGCGGCCGGCACGAAGCAGCTCACCGTCCGCTATGCCAACAGCACCGGTGGCGACGGCCAGAACGTGGACCGCACCCTGACGGTCCAGGTCGACGGCGACGCCGGCCACACGCTGACGCTGCCGCCCACCGCCAACTGGGACACCTGGGGCCTGGCCACCGTGCCGGTCGACCTCACCGCCGGCCGGCACGAGATCAGCGTGGTGCGGGGTCCCGACGACTCCGGCAACGTGAACGTCGACAGCCTCGCGGTGGTCAACCCGGGTGATGCGTTCCCGGCACCGACCCCGCCCCAGCCGCAACCTCTGCGGTTCGGCACGCTGGGAGAGGCCGAGACCGGCGCGCTGACCGGCGGCGCGAGGCCCGCGAACGACCACAACGGTGCCTCCGGTACGGGATTCCTGGCCGGCCTGGAGAGCATCACCTCCGCCGCCGCGCTCACCGTGACGGATGTTCCGGCCGCCGGTGACTACCGGGTGCAGATCCGCTACGCCAACGGCCAGGCCGGCGCCCAGCCGAGCCAGACGCGCACCATGTCGGTCACCGCGGGAACGGCGGCACCGGTCACGGCGACCCTTCCGCCGACCAGCGGGTGGGACTACTGGAACACCGTTTCCGTGCCGGTCCACCTCGACCGAGGCACCAACACCGTGACGCTGGGCTGCCCCACGGACTCCAGCTGCAACGTCAACGTCGACACGGTCGCCGTCACGAGCAAGGGCTCCCCACTGCTCGCGCCGCACGCACCGCTCGGCGGCTACCGCCGGGGCCTGGACGGCGTGACCGGTTCCGCGCTCACCGCTCCGGGTCTGCTCTACCAGGACGGCTGGTACCTGCTCGACGACTCGGCCTCGGCCCTGAGCACCACCAAGCCCCGGCCGGCGCCCGAGCAGGACGGCTACGTCTTCGCGTACGGGCAGGACTTCACCCGTGGACTGAAGGACCTGTCGACCCTGACCGGGTCCACGAAACTGCTGCCGAAGTGGGCGTACGGGGTGTGGTACTCCGAGTACTACGACCGCACCGCCGCCGAATTCCAGGAGCTGGTGGCCCGGGCGAAGGCCGAAGGCGTACCCCTTGATGTTCTTGTTCTTGACACGGACGTCAAGGCGCCGGACAAGTGGAACGGCTGGAGCATCGACCCCACCCGGATCCCCGACCCGAAGGCGTTCTTCGACTGGGCGAAGAAGCAGGGCCTGCACACCGGCATCAACATCCACCCCAGCATCCTCGGCTCGGACCCGAAGTTCGCGCAGGCGCAGGCCACCGCGAAGGGCAAGCTCCAGCGCGTCGGCTGCAACGGCGGCCCCGACTGCTACGCGTTCGACTTCGGCGACCCGGACCAGCTCACTGCGTACATGCAGCTGCACGACGGGATGATCCCGAAGGGCAGCAAGGGCCCGGACCTGTGGTGGCTGGACTGGTGCTGCGACAACACGAAGTCGTCGCTCGCCGGCGTGACCGGTGACGCGTGGATCAACCAGCAGTACGCCGACAAGACCGGCTTCGCCTTCTCCCGGGCGTACGGCTCGTTGCAGGCCGGCGGCTACAGCAGCCCGACCCCGGTGTCGACCGGCCCGTGGGCCGACAAGCGCACCACCCTGCACTTCACCGGCGACACCACCTCCGACTGGTCGACCCTCCAGATGGAGGTCGGCTACACGCCGGGCGAGTCGGCAGCGACCGGGCTCGCCGCGGTCAGCCACGACATCGGCGGGCACACCGGCGGCCTCCAGGAGCCGGGCAGCGAACCGGGCAGCACCAAGCTGCCCGACGACCTCTACGCCCGGTGGGTCCAGTTCGGCACGTTCCAGCCCATCGACCGGCTGCACTCCAACCACAGCGACCGGCTGCCCTGGCAGTACGGCCCGGAGGCCAACAAGTCGGCCAAGAAGTTCCTCAACCTGCGTAAGGAACTGCAGCCGTACACCTACGCCGCCGCCAAGGAGGCCACCCGCACGGGTACGCCCATCGTCCGCTCGATGTACCTCGCGTACCCGAACGAACAGGCCGCGTACGCCACCGCCGGGTCCCAGTACCTCTACGGCCCGGACTACCTGGTGGCACCCGTGACGACACCCGGCACCACCGCCACCACGTCGGTGTGGTTCCCGCCTGGCGACAACTGGACGGACATCTTCACCGGGAAGACGTACCGGGGCGGCACCACGCAGAACATCACCACCACGCTGGACACCATGCCGGTGTTCAAGAAGCACTGACGTTCCAGGGATCCGAACGCCGGCCGGGTGGGGGTAACCCACCCGGTCGGCGTCTTTTGGTTCAACGTCGGTGGGACCGACGGGCCCGCGACAACCAGCCGAGGAACCTGGCGTGCAGCGCGGCCAGGTCCGGGCGTAGCCCCAGGCCGTACATGTCGTCGGTTGCCTCCTGCATCGACGCGGCCAGGTAGAACGCCAGCGCGATCGAATGACCGTAGAACTCGGTCACGAGCGCGAGCTGGGCCGGGCCACACGGCCAGGGCGCGGCGCAGTTGCGGCACAGCCACGCCGGGCGCATCGGCAGGTGCGGGATCATCCGACCCGCACCGCACGTCGCGGGCGTCTGGTCGGCAGGGCCTGCATCCGCACGCCCGCCCGCCGCACGTACAACTCGCGGTGCGCGACCGCGTCGCCCGCCGCGTTCAGCTGGTAACCCTCAATCCAGACCCAACCGTGGTACGTGTGCCGCTCGGGCAACTCGCGGATGACGCGTACGAAGATCGGGCGCAGAAACTGCACGCTCGCCGCGGTGGTCAGGTGGATGACATCGCCGGCTTTCATCTTCTCGGGCTTGTCGTCGGGCACGGTCTTCCCCTTGGTGCCGCTGGGAAGGGGCCGCTCCCGTGAGTGCTCGCCCGTCGGAAGCGGCCCCGCTGCGAACGCGACCACCGGATCTCGTGGGCCTGCCAGCCGCGCCGCCTGGTGACACACTCTGCTGTGGAGACCACTACGCTCGGAAGGTGCTTCCGGTGTCCGGGCCAGAGCTGGCAGAACAGGCTCCAGACGTGTGGCACGCCGGGTAGTCGATCTTCGAGTTGAGGGGCGTTGAATGGCTGACGTACCGAGTCCCCTCGCGGACTTCATCGTGAGCGAGATCCGCCGGGCCCGAGGGGCTTCCGGCATGACGCAGGAGTCGTTCGGCCGCGCTGCGGGCTTCAGCGCTTCACACGTCAGCGCCGTGGAGAGCGGCACGAGAGCGCTGACGATCGACTTCATCAAGGGTGCCGACCGGGCGCTGAACAACGGCGGACTCTTCGAGCGCCTGGCGACGAAGTTCGGCGCACCGTCGTGGTTCCTGCCCTGGCTGGACGCTGAGCGCGAAGCGACACAGCTCCGCTACTTCGAGCCCAACCTGATCCCGGGGCTACTCCAGGTGGAGCACTACGCCCGCACCGTCCTGCGAACAGTCGAAAGCCTCACCGACGACGAGGTTGAACAGCGGGTGCAGGCGCGCATGAACCGGCAGGCGATCTTTACCGGCGAGCGCCGGCCACAGTTCGTCGCCGTACTGGACGAAGCCGCGATCCGGCGCACGGGCGATGGGCTGGGCGGGATCATGGCCCAGCAGGTGGCTCACCTGGTCGCGATGGCCGAGCTTCCGCACGTTCACGTCCACGTCATCCCGATCGGCAGCGGCCTGCACATCGGACTGTCCGGACCGTTCGCCCTGGCCCGGTCCAGTGAGGGCGTGTGGGTTGGCCACCTCGAAAACCAGCTTGGCGGGGACGTCATCGACAAGGACGATGAGGTGGCTACGCTTCAGGCAAGGTGGGAGAGCGTCCGGAACGAGGCTCTACCGCGCCGGCAGTCCATCGACCTGCTGAAGGAAGTTGAGAGCCATCATGGACCTCAGTAACGCCCGGTGGCGCAAGTCCACCCGCAGCGGCGCGAGCGGTGGTAACTGCGTCGAGGTGGCAAGCAACCTACCCGGTGTCGTGGCCGTACGTGACTCGAAGGACGCCGCCGGCCCAGCACTGACCTTCGCCTGCGCTGCTTGGGAGGCGTTCGTCGCCCAAGTCGCCGAGCGACCGTAAACACAAGCCGCACGCGGAGACCGGCTCTTTCCGATTCGGGGCTGCCACGATGCGTTGACCAGCAATGCATCGCCCTTTGCACTGCCGGCAAGCGCGCCTTCGGCAGGCACGGCGAATCACCATACAGTATCGGTTCGCCAATTTGCGCAGGTTAGCAGGCAGGCCTACCGCAAGTAAGTAGTGTTAGTACTACTCCATGAGTTTATTCAAGGTTCTCAGCAATTGCTCAGAAGCGTCAGGACCGCTAGACGAAAGCGCTAGTCCGTAGAACTCTTGTGCCAAATCTCGGCGCCCTAGTTCTGCTGCGGTTTTCGCGACAGTTTCAGTTAACGACGCCGAGTCCGCTTCATGAGTTCTGCAACGCTCGACGGCCTCTGCAAGCGCAGAGTTGGCGGCCTCCGAGTCACCCAATGCAGAATATGTTGCTGCCAGATTGACGAAGCAACTAATCGCAGCGTATTGATAAATATCTTCCTTGTTTCGCTCTAACAAACCCTGCGCTTCAGTTAGGTGCGAAAGCGCGTCGTGCGGGCGGCTAGTCACTAACGCAAGTCGGCCCACTTCGATCATCGTATCGATTGTGTCCTGACTACCCACTCCTTGCGCCATTCTTTCTATGTCCAATACTGCTAGACCATTCGAGTACGTGGCCTCATGGTCGCCGGACGAGCCGAGTACCTCCTGCAAGTCCCATGCGGCGTAGAGTGCCTGTCGGCTGTACCGACCGTAAAGACCCACCGAAATCTCAAATATCTCTTCGTAAAGTAGGCGAGCTTCGGCGAACTCGGACTCAGCTTTGTGAAACTCAGCGAGTGCCTCGAGGGGCTTAAGTAGTTGAGCGCGATCGTGTCCGAACAGCTCCCTAGCGACGGCTAGCGTCGTCTCCATGACTTGACGCGCATGAGCCTTCAGGTTGACCCAGATCCCAATCTTCCCAGCAACGCCTAAAACCCCTGAAAGTTCGTCACGCAATTCTGCGGCCAGGGCTTTGTACTCAAGATCCCAGATCTCGCGCTGAATAGTGTCGCCCGCCGTCGACGACGATATCTTCCGCAGCAGCGGCAGATAGGCGTGCAGCCCACGGAGCATCACATCAGTTGAGACCTTGCCCGAATTGTGAGCCATATAGAGAAAACGATCGAAAGTGCTCTGCGCGTCGCGGAATTGCCCCTGTTCAGCTTGAAGCTCCGCTAACGCCACATACAGGAGGTAGTAATCTTTGTCCCCACCGGCGGTTGCCCACTCCCGCCTCTCGATTGCTGACTTGCAGACCGACAATGCCTCATCGGGTCGCTTCAGGCGACGCAGTATTGTTTGCAGTTCTAACGCGCTGCGCATCGCTACGCCACGATCGACGCCCCGCGCGATCAAAGTCCTTGTCGGGGCATCCAATAATGCCAACGCTTCATCTAGTTTCCACCGCATTCGGAGCGTCTTGGCTAGGTGATACTTCGCATTTGTAGTTTGAGGGCTGTCGCCATACTCAGCCCGGCACGCGTCGAGTAACGCTTCAAACGCGTGTTGCGCCTTCTCGTGAGAGCCGATGCCGAGATGATAAATTCCCTGCTTCTCGAGCAAGGGAATGATATCCCTGCGAGCTGGCTCAACGATCAGCTTTAGAGATTCGACAACTTCAACTATTTCGGTTGCCACGCTCTGATGCTGCCCCTCCTGGCAATTAGCAGCGATGCCCGTTAGCCGGATGAGCTGAGCGACAACCCGCTGAGATAGTGCAGGCTCTATCACGTGCGTCTCGGATGACGCCTGTTTTAAATTCTCCGGCTTCAAACCAGCCAACACGACCCGGCTCCACGCATTTAGCCACAGCTGAATCTCACCGGCATCGGAAACGCCGCACGCTCGAATGAACGTATTCAGCATCGGCTTCGTGATCGCACGTTTGCCGGCAAGCACTTCCGACAGGCTGCTCTTCGGTAGTGACATCTCACGGCTGCCTGACGAACGCTGCTTGGCGGCCCAGCTTTCAAGCTGACGATACGAAGGCCTCCCCGCCCGTACGTGGAGGCGGACTAGAGCAAGACGTAAGTCTTCAGGGGTCAGCACCTGCTCCAAGTCGGCTCCCGGGTCTGCAAGCATGCCCGCCTCCAACGTCCCACATCGTCCGGTCGTGTCCCGGACGACTGTAGTTGCTGTCCGGACACTTTGGAACAGCCGAGACCGATCGACGGACGGGAGCCGGACGTTCGACTGCGGCCCGGCTCGTACGACTTCGGCCGCACAGTGGCCGGACGAGCTGCACCACTCTTTCCTTGAAGGTGTGCAACGCGACCAGAAAGGACTGGAGTTGTTACCCGACCTTGATACAGAGAGCCTCAAGGATGTTGTTGAAGTTGCAGTCGCTCTTATTCGTGCTCTAACTCTCGTTATCTCTACACGCAGGAGACATGACTCGGCATCACCAGAAGAGGCGGAAGGCCGAGTTGTCGGCAAGCACCGGCGAGAGCGACCCTCAAGCAAATAGACTTTGAACACGCCCCCACTCATAGCCATCTCTAACTTCAAAGCCATTGTGCTGCCGAGTCGGTCTTTTTAAACAAAGTCCCGCCCCGCACCGCCCTTCGCGGTGCGGGGCGGCCAGCCCGACCGGCGGCAAGCCGCCCCGGTCGCCTTCGGCATAGGGGCGGTGCGCCCCCGACAACCAACGGGACACAATCCGCCCTCCAGGGGGACCAGCCCCAGCGAGCCCGTGACGCATGCCAACGGATCGACCTAATCGCGTGCCAGGGCCTCCGTCTACCGTCATTGGGTGGCCGGATCGAGTACCACTCCTATCGCCAGGGCATGCCGGCATTCGCGACAACCGACGGCACCTCCAGATGCCTCGTCAAGCCACCGGACGGCCCTCAGGACGAGGCGATACGCCGTCCCGGCTCGAAGTGTCCACTGACCCTGCGCTCAGGCCGCCTCGCAGGCCCTGGCCTGGGCCGGCACACGCCACCCAACAATGACCAAGGTCAACCAACGGCACCCAATAGAGAATCAGTTTCTAGCCTTGATCGAGGCCGCTGAGCTGGTGGGCGACGGACGAGTCGACCTGTACGCCGGATTCTGTGCGCGGCGCGTACCCCGAGGGGTTTGCGCCGGCGGCGGCCATCCATCTCGGCCTGCCGTTGCCGGCAGGCTCCAGCGGCCTACCCGCAGACATCGGGCGGGCAGCCCTCAAGCGTCTGCGCCGGGTCGTCATCTTGCGGTGACGGCCCTTGCTTGGCCTTGCTCCGGGTGGGGTTTACCGAGCCACCCCGGTCACCCGGGGTGCTGGTGGGCTCTTACCCCACCGTTTCACCCTTACCGTCCCCGTTGGGGTCGGCGGTCTGTTTTCTGTGGCACTGTCCCGCGGGTCGCCCCGGGTTGCCGTTAACAACCACCCTGCCCTGTGGAGTCCGGACGTTCCTCGGCGGCGGGCCGAAGCCCGCCGACGCGGCCGCCCGGTCGACTCGTCCGTCGCGCTCTCATCCTAACGACGCCGCTCGCGCGCCTATTGCCGCCCCGCACGCGGGTGCCAAGCAGGCCTGCCCCGCAGGCGGGTTCCCGCGCAGGCCTGCCCCGCAGGCGGGCCCTCGACAGACTCGGCCCGCACGGCAGCGCGTGGAGATGGACCTTGGGTAGTGACCGGTCAGTTCACGCTGATCGTCACGACACCGGTTCCGGCGTACGCCTTCGGCAGCTCGGTGAGGACCGGACGCCCGGTGGGCCACTCGGCGTCGGGACGTCCCAGCGCGGCGGCATGGGCTAGCTGCCAGTCCACACCTTGACGTAGCAGACGCCCCACCAGCAGAGCGGTCGCGTAGCCCAGCTCGACGACCTCCAGCGCTGGTAGGGCACCGATGTGCTCTCCCAGAGCCGGGCGGGCGGAGGTGGCTGCGGCAAGGCAGAGCGCCGGCGCCTGGACGTGCCGCCCCGCACCCCTGTGTGCGGTGACCACGAGTCCGGAGAGCGCCGGGTTGCCGGCACCGAACGCGAGCACCGCCGCGTGGTCGAGGATGACCGCGGCCTCGATCACGCCGCCCGCCGGCCATCTTCGGCTAGAGATTCCGGGACATTGCCAGCCTCGACGGCCGCCCAGACGTCCTCGCCCCGGGTGAGGTCATCGGCGCTGAGGTCGGAAGCGATCTTGAGTCGGACGTACTGCTCCGCGCGCGCAGCGCGGTCGCGCAGTTCGTCGGCGGTGAGTGCCGCCTGGGTGAGCTGGGCGACGAGGTCCCGCATGGTCGTTCCACGTTCGTTCGCCAGGAGCACCAAGCGGTCGCGTACCTCGGTGTCGACTGTGATCGTGGTATCCACGACCGGAATATACGACCGGTATACCGCTGCCCTGTTCCGCCTCGCCGGCCAGCTCACGACGGGTTCGGCGCGCGTACTAGCCTCGTGGGGCTATGGATCTCTCCCACGCCGCGCTGCTGCTCGCCGCCGGTCTCGCCGCTGGCACTGTCAACGCGGTGGCCGGTGGCGGTTCGTTGATCACCTTTCCGGCGATGATCGCGATCGGGTTGCCCCCGGTGCCGGCGAACGTCAGCAACTCCGTCGCCGTCTTCCCCGGGTACCTGGCCAGCGTGGCGGGCAGCCGGCAGGACCTGCCGCGCCCCCGCGCGCTGGCCACGCTGGTGCCTACCACCATCGTGGGCACGATTCTCGGGGCGTTGCTGCTGCTGGCCACTCCGGCCCGCGCGTTCGAGCTGGTCGTACCCTTCCTGGTCCTCGGCGCGACAGCGGTCCTGGCCTTCCAGGACCCGCTGCGCCGCCTGGTCGGTCACCCCCGGGACCTGTCGCCACGCCGGCGGACGATCGCGGTGCAGACGATGGTCGCGCTCGGTGCGGTGTACGGCGGGTACTTCGGTGCGGCGCTCGGCGTGATGCTGGTGGCCGGGCTGGCCCTGGTGCTGGACGCGACCCTGGCGCGGGTGAGCGCGATCAAGAATCTGCTCTCCGCGGTGGTGGGGTTGACGACGCTCGTGGTGTTCGCCCTGTTCGGCCCCTTGAACTGGGCGGCGGTCGCGGTGGTCGCGCCCGCCACCCTTATTGGGGGGTACGCGGGCGCCCGGCTCGTCCGCCGGCTGCCGCCGGTGGTGCTCAAGACGGTGATCGTGGTGTTCGGTACGACGATCGGCCTCTACCTGCTCTGGCGCGCCCTGCACTGACCGCCCGCGCGGGCGGTCAGTAGGTCTCGCCGACGGGCTCGTGTTCGGTGTCGGCGGCGGCGCGGTTCCAGCGGGACCAGAGCACCCGCTCGCCGTAGCCGGCGGCCATCAGGTGCGCGGAGGCCAGGTAGACGAGCACGCCGACGGCGAGCACCCCGAAGCCGACCCAGAACGGCAGCGCCAGCGACTGCTCGGCGAGCTTGCCGGAAATGATCGGTGCCGGCGCGGCGGCGCCCCAGCGGACCAGGTTGAACGCGCCGGTGGCGACGCGCCGGTCGCTGGAGCCGAGGCCGAGCGCCAGGTCGGTGAGGTTGGCGTTGGCCAGGCCCATGCAGAGTCCGGCGAGTACCAGCACCACGAGCGCCTCGGCGGTGCTGGTGGAGGTGGCGAAGAGGACCATGCAGACCAGCAGCCCGGCGATGGCCACGCCGACGGTCTGTACCGCGCCGATGCGGTGGGCCAGCCGGTGACCGATCACCATGATGCCGGCGGCCAGGCCGAGACCCCAGCCGGTGAAGGCGAGCCCCAGCGGGATGACGTCCAGGCCGAGGAAGAGCGGCGTGTAGCCGAGCACCACGAAGAACACGAAGTTGTACGCGGCGGTGACCACGCAGAGGGCGATGAACGCCGGGCGGCGGTAGGTGGCGAAGATCTGGCCGACGCGTACCGGGGCCTGCCGGTTGGTGGGCTCGCGGAGTTTGCGGGAGGCCACGCCGAGGGCGAGGACCATGAAGACGCCGCAGACGAAGAACGGCAGCCGCCAGCTGACCTCGCCGAGCAGGCCGCCGATCAGCGGTCCGACGGCGAAGCCGAGGCCGAGGGCGGTCTCGAAGAGGCCCACCACCCATTCCCTGTCGACGGCCAGGTTGACGAGCACCACCATGGCGGTGGCGAAGAACATCGCGTTGCCCAGCCCCCAGACGCCGCGCAGCACGGAGAGCTGGACGATGTTGTCGCTGAACGAGGCGAGGATCGCGGCGAGGCCGACCACGGAGACGCCGGTGATGAGCACCGGTTTGAAGCCGAACCGGCCGCTGGCCAGCGTCGCCGGGATCATGCCAAGGGCCATGACCGCGATGTACGCGGTGAACAGCAGCTCGACCTGCCAGGCGGTGACGCCGATCGCCTCGCCGATGGCGGGCAGGATCGGGTCGACGACGGCGATGCCGGCGATGGCGAGGAAGGCCACCAGCGTGGTGGCGTAGATGGCACTGCGGTTCGGTTCGGAACGCCGATCCACTCCGACTCCTCAGATAGCTGTATCGTACAGGTATTTATTCTGTATGATACAGCTATGAGCGACGACAGTGACGAGAGCACCCTCGGCCAGATCGAGACCGAGGTGGCCCTGCTGATGCGCTTCGGCGAGGCCACCCGACGGGCCACCGGCACCGCCGAGCACCGGGTGCTGGACCGCGCGGCGTACGTCATCCTGCGCCACCTTGCCGACGCGGGCCCGCAGAACGTCTCGGCGCTCGCCGCCCGGCTCAACCTGGACGGCTCGACAGTCACCCGGCAGGTGTCCGCGCTTCAGCGCGACGGCCTGATCACCCGTACCCCGGACCCGTCCGACGGGCGCGGCACTGTCATCTCCCCCACCTCGACCGGTCTGCAACGGATGGCGGCCGTCCAGGCCGCCCGCACCCGGCTCTACGGGGACATGCTGGCCGACTGGACCACCGATGACCGGGAGACCCTGGCACGGCTGCTGGGCCGCCTCAACCAGGCCCTGGTGGACCGCAACCGCCGCCGCTGAGCGCGCCTGCCTTTACGTGGTGGCCCATCACCCCGTCCGGCCGCATTACAAGCCCCTCCCACCGCCAAGATCGCGCAAGATCCTGGTTGTAGTGGCCTGCCGCGCGGCCCAACACCACTACAACAAGGATCGAGCGCGATCTTGGCGCGGTGAACCCCCCGATCCGCGACCGGCCGGTTCTCAGGAGAACGTTCGCCGCGCCCAGGTGCGGAAGTCGGTGGTGGGCAGGCCGAGGGCGCGGGCCATCTCCGGACGGGCCGGGCTGCCGTTCTCGTTGATCTGCTCGACCGCCTTGACCATGGCGGGCAGCAGCCCGCGCTCGACGGCCTCCTGCGGGGTGAGCACGGGAGCGGCGATCTCCCGGCCGGTGACCTCGCTCAGGGTGGCCGCGACCTCGGTCATGGTGAGCAGGTCGCCGGCGAGTTCGACGTCCTGGCCGTCGAGCTTCCCCGGGTTCGTGAACGCGATCGCCGCGGCCTCCCCGATGTCGTCGACGGCGATCCACGGCATCCGCGTGTCAGCGGCGAAGCCGGTGATGATGGTGCCGCTGGACCAGTCGCCGAAGAGGTAGGACCAGCCGACGAGGTTCTCCATGAAGGTCGAGGGCTTCAGGACGGTCCAGTGCGCGAAGCCAGCAGAGCGCACCATCTCGTCGATGGTCGCCTTGCTCTCCCAGTAGTGCCGGTCCCACCGGCCCTCGGCCCATCCGGGCTGGTTGCGGTGGAAGTCGCCGGCACCCGAGACGCTGCTGTGCACGACGTGCGACACACCGGCCCGGCGCGCCGCCTCGACGACGTTGCGGCCGCGGGTCACCTCCGCGTCGCCCTGCATGTCCGTCACGTCGGGATATGGGATGGAGAAGAGGCCATCCATGCCGTCGGCCGCGGCGAACAGCGACTCCGCGTCGTCCAGGTCGCCGGTGACCAGTTCGGCACCCCGATCCCGCAGAGCCTGGGCGCTGTCGGCGCCGGGATCACGGACCAGAGCACGGACCGGGACGCCCTTGTCGAGCAGCGCTCGGGCCGTGGCCCCGCCCTGCTTACCGGTCGCGCCGATGACGAGAACAGCCACGATGCCTCCTGAGAAACAAATGGGGTGGTCCCCCACTTCCAGTCGGCTACGATACGGGGGACCACCCCACTTCTGCAAGGCGGGCCATGAGAGCTGACGCGCAGCGCAACTACGACCTCGTCGTCAAGGCTGCCTCCGAGGCGATCGCCCGCGACGGCGCGTACGCCTCACTGGAGGAGATCGCGCGATCCGCCGGGGTCGGTTCGGCGACCCTGCACCGGCACTTCCCCACCCGGTGGTCGCTGCTCCAGGCGGTCTTCCGCGGGTGCGTCCGCAACCTGGCAGCGCGTGCCGGAGATCTGCTCGCCGCGCCGGACGCCCTCGACGGGCTGACGACCTGGCTGCACGAGGTCACCGCGTACGCCACGACAACCCGCGGCCTCGCGGAATCTCTCCTGAACGAGCCCCCCGAGGAGACGGAGGCCTGCGGCGCGATGCTCGTCGCCGCCGGTGAACCGCTGCTAGGCCGAGCCGTCGACGAGGGTTCGGTACGGCCCGACGTCACCATGGCCGACCTGATGATCCTCGCCAACGGCATCTCACTCGCGGCGCAACCGATGGGCGCGCCCAAGGCGGAACAACTGCTGACCCTCGCCCTCAAGGGAATCGGGTCGGAAGACCGGAGCGAGTAGTTCCACAAAGGCTCGTGAGGCTCAGGCGTCGTCGATCATGGAGTTGTGGTGGGGGACGACTGCCATGAACAGTCATCAACCAGGCACCACAACTCCATGATCGACGCGGAAGGGGCGGGCCCGGAAGGGGCGGGCCCGGAAGGGGCGGGCCCGGAAGGGGCGGGCCGGGGCCCGGGGCCCCGGGGTTAGGCGACTGGTTCGCGGGTGGGGTCTGCGTCGCGTTCGGTGCCCGGGGTTACGCGGGGGTCGCCCTCGTCGGCGAAGTAGTCGTCCGGCTCGGTGCCGTCGACTCCTTCCTCGACCTTCGCGGCCCGCAGTGCCAGCGTCACCAGCGCCGCGACGGCCAGGTTGACGGCCACCGCCACGATGCCGACGTAGATCGTCTTGGTCGTGTCGAACCCGAACTCCGACAGCGGGAACGCGGAGCCGCCGAAGTGCTTCCGGGTCGGGCTGGCCACCTGGTAGAGCATCCACATGCCCAGCCCCATGCCGGCCACCCAGCCGACGATCAGGCCGGTGCGGTGGAACCAACGGGTGTAGAGGCCCAGCGCCACCGCCGGCAGCGTCTGCAGGATGATCACGCCACCGATCAGTTGGAGGTCGATGGAGAACTGCGGGTCGAGGAAGACGATGCAGGCCACCGCGCCGACCTTGACCACCAGCGAGGTGATCTTCGAGACGTTCGCCTCCTGGGCCGGGGAGGCGTCCCGCTTCAGGTACTCCTTGTAGATGTTGCGGGTGAACAGGTTCGCCGCCGCGATCGACATGATCGCCGCGGGCACCAGCGCGCCGATGCCGATCGCCGCGTACGCGACACCGGCGAACCAGTCCGGGAACTGCTGGTCGAACAGCAACGGCACGACGGTGTTGCTGTCGACAGTGCCTTCCTTGGCACCGGGCAGCGGCTTCACGCCGGCCGCGATGGCCATGTAGCCGAGCAGCGCGATCAACCCGAGCAGCAGGCTGTACGCGGGCAGCGCCGACATGTTCCGCTTGATCACGTCGCGGTTCCGGCTGGCCAGCACACCGGTGATGCTGTGCGGGTAGAGGAAGAGCGCCAACGCCGAGCCCAACGCCAGCGTCACGTACTGAAGCTGGTTGTTGCCGTTGAGCAGGATGCCGTCGTTCGGATTGGGCGAGGCGTCGAACTTCGCGTCCGCGGCGGCGAAGATGTCACCCCAGCCGCCCAGCTTGTACGGCAGGTAGATGACCGCCACCAGGATCACGATGTAGATCAGGCTGTCCTTGACGAACGCGATCAACGCGGGCGCGCGCAACCCCGACTGGTACGTGTAGGCGGCCAGGATGGCGAACGCGATGATGATCGGCAGGTGTCGGGCCAGCGCGTTGTCGCCGGTGACGCCCATCGTCTTGAGCACCGCCTCGATGCCGATCAACTGCAACGCGATGTACGGCATGGTGGCCACGATGCCGGTGATCGCGATCAGCAGCGCCAGCACCGGCGAGTCGAACCGGTTGCGGACGAAGTCGGCCGGCGTGACGAACCCGTGCCGGTGCGACACCGACCAGAGCCGCACCAGCACCAGGAAGACCAGCGGGTAGATGACGATGGTGTACGGCACCGCGAAGAACCCGGCCGCGCCGGCACCGAACATCAACGCCGGCACCGCCACGAAGGTGTACGCGGTGTAGAGGTCACCGCCGACCAGGAACCAGGTGATCCAGCCGCCGAAGCTGCGCCCGCCCAGCCCCCACTCGTCCAGGTGCGCCATGTCCTTCGGTGCCCGCCACCGGGCCGCCACGAAGCCCATCACGCTGACCAGCAGGAACAGCAGGGTAAAGACGATGATCTCGGTGAGATGGTCGCGCCACATCAGGAACCACCCCGCTTCTTCGTCATCTGGTAGACCAACGTGGTGGTGCCGACGCCGAGCAGGATGAAGGCCAGTTGCAGCCAATAGAAGCGCGGAAAGCCGAAGACCCGGGGCGAGTCGCCATTGAAGAACGCCGGGATCAGCGGCACCACGATGGGGATGAAGAGCAACCAGTTCCAGGGGCTGTGGTCCTTTGCCCTGGTCGGCGCCGTGGGCGGCGCCTCCGGTTCGGGTGCAGCCATCTGACACACCTCCGGGGAGTCGTGGCTCTCGATGCAACGGCCGGAGGCTATGACTTTGTGATGGGCGTCACGTGACCCGTTCGGAAGGTGCTGCGCCGAACGGCTGGTGGCCTGCGCCGAACGGCGCAGGCCACCAGCCGAAGGGTGAGCGGCTCAGAGGGCCGCGAGGTGGGCGGTGTCGTTGACAGTGCGCACCGCCACGCCGCCGTCGGGCCACATGTCGAACACCGAGATGCCGGCCGCGTCCAGGAAGAGCCGGTGCAGGAAGCCGTCGCCGGCCGCGAGGGCGTCACGCAGCACCAGCTTGATCGGCGAGACGTGCGAGACGACCACCACCGTCTCACCGGGGTACGCGGTGAGCAGCCCTCTGATGACGCGGTGCGCGCGTTCGGCGACCTGGGTGAACGACTCCCCGCCCGGCGGCGCGATCCGGGGTGAGGCGAGCCAGGCGTCCATCTCCCCCGGCCACTGCTGGCGCACCTCGGCGAAGGTGCGCCCCTCCCACTGGCCGAAGTCGCACTCGATCAGGTCGTCGTCGGTGCGGACCGGCACGTCACCGAGCGCCCCGGCGATCGACGCCGCGGTGGCCGTACACCGAGACAACGGTGAGCTGAGCACGGCCGCGACGGACGGGGCCAGCTCGGCCACCCGGGCGCCGGTGGCCTGCGCCTGGGCGCGGCCACGCTCGGAGAGCGGCACGTCGCCGCGCCCGGAGTAACGCCCCTGCTCGGTGTACGGGGTCTCGCCGTGCCGGACCAGGATGAGCCGGGTGGCGGTGAAGGACGGCCGTGGCTCCCAGGACGCCGGAGCGGTCGCCGGGTCGCTGCCGACGATCGGGGCGGCGGGCGTCGTCTCGGGACGGGCGGGGGCCGCGGTCGCCGACGGACGACCCGCGGCGGCGTCCATGGCGGCGTTGGCGAGGGCGTCGGCGTGCCGGTTCTGCTCGCGCGGAATCCAGCTGAACCGGACCGCGCTGAACCGGCCCACCAGCGCGGCGGCCTGGGCGGCGAGGGGCCGCAGGCCGGGGTGCTTGATCTGCCACCGGCCGCACATCTGCTCGACCACCAGCTTGGAGTCCATCCGGACGTCCACCTCGGCGGCGCCCAGCTCGGCGGCGGCGGTCAACCCGGCGATCAGGCCCTGGTACTCGGCGACGTTGTTGGTGGCCGTACCGAGCGACTCGGAGCGCTCGGCGAGCACCTCGCCGGTCTCCGGGTCACGGACCACAGCGCCGTAGCCGGCGGGGCCGGGGTTGCCCCGGGATCCACCGTCGGCCTCGATGGAGACGACGCGCGGCGCCACGACCTACAGGCCCGACTCGTTGGTACGGACCATGATCCGTCGGCAGTCCTCGCAGCGGACCACGTCGTCGGGGGCGGCCTTGCGGATCCGGGCCAGGTCGGCGCCGGACAGGTCCAGGCGGCACCCGCCGCAGCGACCCCCGGTGAGCAGCGCGGCACCCAGCCCGGTGTCCTCGCGGATCTTGTCGTAGAGGTTGACCAGATCACTCGGGAGATCGCCGGCGAGCGGCTGACGCGCACCCCGCTTGAACTCCTCCTCCTTGGCGATCTCGGCCAGCGCCTCGTCGCGGCGCTGCTCGGTCGCGGCCCGCTTGTCCCGGGTCTCGGCCAGCCGCTGCTCCACGCCGTCCAGTACGCCCTGCGCGGTCTCCCGCTGCTCCATCAGCTCCAGCTCGGCGTCCTCCAGGTCGCCCTGGCGGCGCTTGAGCGAGACCAGCTCGTGCTGGAGCGCCTCCAGCTCGCGGGCCGGGCCGGTGCCGGCGGCCAGCCGGTTCTCGTCCTTCTCCTTGCGGGCCCGGACCTGCTCGACGTCCTTCTCCAACCGGGCGATGTCCCGGTCCAGGTCGTCCACCGCCACCTGGGCGCGAACCCGCTCGTCCTCCATCGACGACAGCTCCCGGGCCAGCGACTCCAGCTCGGCCCGCTCGGCAAGCGTCCGCCTGCGGTGGGCGAGCTGGGCGAGGTTGGTGTCGATTGCCTGGAGGTCGAGCAGGCGGCGCTGCACCTGAGGGTCAGCCTTCACGGTCGGGCTCCTTGTCGTCCACAACGGGTGCGGCGGCGTGCACGGTCCACGGGTCGGTATCCAGGTCGGACACCAGCGTCTCGACGTCCAGCGCCTCCCTGAGGAAGGCGGCCAGGTCATCCAGCCACGGTCGTTCGGTCGCCCAGTGGGCGGCGTCGATCAGGGCGGGACCATCGGCGGCGAGGTGCTCGCCGGCCGGGTGGTGCCGCAGGTCGGCGGTGAGGAACGCGTCCACCCCGGCGGCGGTCGCGGCGCCGAGGAAGCTGTCCCCCGACCCGCCGCTGACGGCGAGGGTACGAACCATACGCCCGGGATCCCCCGCCGCGCGAACTCCCCAGGACGTGACGGGGAGCACCGCCGCCGCGTGCCGGGTCAGCTCGGCGAGGGTCATCGGCTCGGGCAGTTCGCCGATCCGGCCGAAACCCCTGTCGTCGCCGTGGGCGGGCGAGCCGGGCGCGGGTCGTTGGAGTGGGCGCAGACCGGTGAGCCCGAAGCGGGCGGCGAGGGCGTCGGAGACGCCCGGGGAGGCCACGTCGGCGTTGGTGTGCGCCGCGTACAGCGCCGTCCCGGCCCGGATCAACCGGTGGATGATCCGCCCCTTGAATGTGGTCGCGGCGACCGACGACACCCCGCGCAGGAGCAGCGGATGATGCGAAACGATCATGTCCGCTTCGGCGGCCAGGGCCTCGTCGACCGTCTCGGGCACCACGTCGACCACGCAGAGCACCCGGCGGACCGGAGCGGCCGGCTCACCGAGCACCAGGCCCACCCGGTCCCACTCCTCCGCCCAGGCCGGCGGAAAGCGCCGTTCCAGCGCGGCCACCACGTCGCTGACTGTGGGGGCGGATCCGCTTGTGCTCACGGCGGGCCAGCTTACCGGCGTCGGGGCGGCCGGGCGGTGACACCCGGCCCGGCCGCGTCGGGTGGAAGATCTGCCGGACGCGCTACGCGGCGCTCCAGGAGACGGTCTGCAATGCGGCCAGCGGCATCGCCCAGGGGAAGGCGTGCAGGTGCTGCTCCCCCGTTCCGGGCGGGTGCAGGGCGATCACATCGTCGCCGAAGAGCACCGTGACGCCCCACTCTGCCAACCGGGCCACCCCGGCACGAAACGCCGGGTGGCAGGCCATCGCCGCGTTGGTGTACGGCACCGCCACGATGGGGACGCCCTTGCCCTGCGCCTCGACCAGCAGCCCGAGCGCCAGCGTGTCGGTGATCCCGGCGGCCCACTTGTTGACCGTGTTGACGGTGGCCGGGCAGACGATCATGGCGTCGGCGGGCGGCAGCACGTCCGGGTCACCGGGGTTCTTGTAGTGCGTCCGCACCGGGTGGCCGGTCTGCCGAATCAGGGCCGACTGGTCGACGAACTTCGCGCCGTCCGGCGTGGTGACCACGCAGACGTCCCAACCGTCCTGTTGGGCGAGATCGACCAGACGACCGACGTGCCGGGCCAGCGGCGAGCCGCAGGCGATGACGTAGAGCACCTCACGGTGCCCGCTGTTGTGCGCTGCACCGGCCATCAGACCGGCTCCGCGCTCATACCCCTACTCCCATGTGCTCAGCCAACTCCGCTACCGGAGAAGGCGGCGCACCACGTGTGCGACGGAGGATGTCGGACATCACCTCGTGCGCGATCGGCCGGCAGCGGATCTCCGACGGGGCGAGCCGATCACCGAGCAGCAGCATCTCGCCGGCGTTCGCCACGTCACCTATCTGGGCGTAGCCGCGGGCGATGTCGAGCAGGTGGTGGGCGCGGCGCTCGGGCAGCAGCGCGTTGAAGGCGGGCTCCGCGATGCGCAACTGGTGCACCTCCACGGCCCGCCCCCCGTCGCCCAGCTCCACGGCGGCGGCGGCCCGGTGCAGTTCGACATTGGTCGGGCCGAACGACGTCCAGTAGTGGTTGTAATCGCCGCCGAGCAGGGTGGCGGCCTCCTGCGCGCAGTTGATCAGGTCGTCGACGCTGGCCGAGTCACCGATGCGGGACGCGGCCATCGCACCCTGGAGCAGCAGCATCCCGTAGACGGAGAGGCGGGCCGGGGAGACCGCGTTGCTTCCACCCGGTGCCAGCCGGTTGGCGATCTGGACGTTCAGCTCCAGCGCGGGACGGGCGCGCCCCATCGCGACCAGGGCGTTGCACACCCGGGTGGTGGCGATCCCGGCGAGCAGCGGGTCGTCGGCCCGTTGGGCCACCGCCATCGACCGGTCGGCGGCCAACCAGGCGAGCTCGCACTCGCCGAGCTTGCGCAGCACCGAGGAGGCGATCTGGTAGACCTGCCCGAGCAGGTGGGCCGCCTCGGCGGCCTGCTCACCGCCGTAGGCGGCGTCGGCCGCCTGAGCGTCGCGCAGAAGCTTCGGCAGCGCCCGGGTGAGCATCCCGTAGCGGCCGTACTGGTAGGTGAGCCAGGCGTGGTTGACGGCCTTGCGCATGTCGTCCATCGGCGGCGGGTACGGCGCCGCGTCGAAGTACGCGCTCATCGAGTCGTAGCGTTCCAGCGCCGCCCGGATCTCCTGCACCTCGACCTGGTCGATGCAGTTGAGGGCGTCGGCGCGCCGCTCCGGGTCCTTGCCCATCAGCAGCTGCACGTCCATCTGGAGGATGTCGGCGATCTCGTAGAGGACGGAGAACTTGTCCAACCGGCGGACACCGCGTTCGACCTTGTCCACCCAGCTCTTGGACTTGCCCAGCCGGTCCGCGAAGACCTGCTGCGACATCTTGCGCCGCCCCCGCCAGTAGGCAACTCGCCGTCCTATGGGTAGCTCGTCCATCTCCCCATCCTCCCCTGCCACCGACGACCAATCGAGTCGGGGCGATGTCCGCGGGTGCGGCGACTGCCGTTCGTGTTCAGGTTTTGGCTGGTCGCACAGGATGTACGTCAGCCGGACAGGTAGTCCTCGTACTTTTCGTGCAAGTTGCACGAGCCGTTCGTCAACCTCAACGATCGTGGGTTACGGCAGTGACGGTGCTCGACATGCGACCTGGCGAACGCCGGGCCCGACGAGAGGAGTTGGCACACATGTGGGGGAATGTCGTACCGCGCGTTGCCGAACTGTCGCCGCTGGAACGGGTCCGGCTGCGCCGGGTCGCCATCCGGTACGCGGTACACGGCTGGGAAGTCACCCCGGGCGCCTGTCTGGCCCGTAGCCGCTTCGTCTGCGGGCGGGCCGGCTGCCCCACAGTGGGCTGCCACCCCGCCCTGGAGAACTGGGAACTGGCCGCCAGCGCCGACCCGGCCCGGGTGGCGACCTGGTGGCGGAACCGACCGCACGGGGTGCTGCTGCCCACCGGCCGGGCCTTCGACGTGCTGGAGGTGCCCGCCCACCTCGGCCGGCACGTGCTCGACGCGATCCATATCCACCCGGCCGGCACCGGCGTACGCGGACCGGTGCTGGTCACTCCCACCGGGCGGTGGATGTTCCTGGTCCGCCCCGGCGACCCGCTCAGGCCGGAGCTGGAGCACTGCTTCCACGTGGTCCGGCACGGGCCGGGCTCGTGGATCCCCGCGCCGCCCACCCGGCTGCCCGAGGGCACGGTCCGCTGGGCGGTCGCCCCGGAGCAGGCGCGCTGGCAGCTTCCGGACTCGTACCTTGTGCAGAACACGTTGATCGGGGCGCTGCGCGCCGCCGGGGTGACGCTCGCCCCCGACCTGCTCCCCGGTCACCTGCCACTGCCCCGACGCGGCATGTGAAACCGGCCCGGTCGAGGATTCGATCCGGTGCCCGACAGCGTCGCCGAGGCGTCGGTACTCGTTGACAGGGGGACGGTGCGAACGCGCGCCACGAACGGGGGAACGATGTCCACAAACGACAGAGCGCCTCACCCCGGCGGCACCGAGCCGCCCCGGCGCAGTCACCGGGGGCGCCGCTGGGCCGGCACCCGACCGTCCGGGTCCCGCCCCGGCCGCCCACGCCCCACCGGCTCCCGCCCAGCAGGAACCCACCGCCCCCTCCGCTAGTCCGCCCAGCTTTCCGCGATCTTGCACTTTCTGTCCCGACAATCTCCACGCAAAGGGACAGATCACCAACCGAAAGTGCAAGATCGCGGGCGCGAGAGGGCGCGCGGGGGGCGGGGGCGTGCGGGGCTCGGGCTAGTCGGTCAGGGGGAGGTTGAACGAGTGGTACTCGCGGGCGTTGTCGGTGATCACCGCGTGGGTGTGGTCGTCCAGGCGGGCCAGCCAGTTGAGGCCGGGGGTGCCCATGGCCAGGGCGGCGGTGGCGTACGCGTCGGCCACCCCGAGGTCGGTGCCGACCACCGTCACCGAGCGCAGCCCACTGGCCGGTGCGCCCCGGCGCGGGTCCAGCACGTGCCGGCCGCGTTCGTACACGCCGGACGTGGCCACCGCCAGATCGGTCCCGCTGAGCACCAGGCAGGCCGCCATCGCGTCCCACGGGTGCCGGATACCGATGCGCCACGGCTCCCCGGACGGCGACAGACCCCGCACCCGTACGTCGCCGCCGGCGTTCACGCAGTGGTTGACGGCACCGGCGGCGACCAGGCGGTTTGAGGCGACCTGGGCGGCCCAGCCCTTGACGAAGCCGGACGGGTCGAGCCGACCGGTGGCGTACGCGTCGAAGAACCCGTCGGTCGCACCCCAGAGGTCGGCGCAGGTCTCCAGCACGTACCGCAGGTCAGCGGACGCTTCGGAGAGCAGCACCTCACCACGGTCGAAGCGACAGACCTCGCTGTCCGGCCGGTAGGTGCTGAACCGCGCGTCCACCTCGTGCATCCAGGCGAAGACCTCATCCGCCAGCCCGCGCAGCGTCGCCGGTGGCAGGTCGTCGGCGAGGTCCAGTGTGATCGTCGTACCCATGATCTGTTCGACCCGGCACAGCCCGGGTCGGGTCAGCGTGGCCCGCACGTCAGAATGCCTGCTCGATGGCGGACCGCAGCGACTGCTTGTAGGAGTTGCTGGTCTCTGTGGCACCGGAGACGGTGTTGAGGTTCGCGTTCTGCTTCTGCACGACCTCACCGCCCCTGCCGTCGTAACGGTTGCGGACGTCGCCGCTGTGGATGTCGGATTCACCCCCGCTGGGCAGCGACAACGCGACGGCCTCGACGATCCGGTTACCCGAGACGACGATCTGCACCTGCACGTACCCGTACTCGTTGTCGAAGCCGTTGCCGGTGACCCGGCGGGTGGTCGACTGGGGTGCCTTGGTGGTGGTCCGGGGTGCGGCCTTCGTGGTGGTGCGGGTGCCGGACGGACGGCCGGTGCTCTTTGTGGGTTTGGGCGAAGAGGGCGCGTCGGCAGTCACCGACGGCTTCGGCGCCCCGCCCGACGGGTCGACGCTCGGCTCGACATCCTGCGGGGTGGGGTTGACCGGCTGGGCGGTCGGCAGGTTCTGGGCGACCTGGCTGGTGCCGGGCGAGCCCTTGAACACCACGAGCGCGGTGGTGCTGGCGGCCAGGCCGGTGATCGCGAGGAGCGCGCGACGCATGGGGATGCCCTTCCTACAGCTCGAACGTGGCGAGGTGGATCTGCCGTCGGGGCACGCCGGCCCGCCGCAGCGCCCGCACCGACTGTTCCACCAGACCGGGCGGCCCGCACAGGTAGACGTCGCGCCGGGCCACGTCGGGCACCAGTTGCCGCAGCCCGTCCGGGCTCATCAGCTGGCGGGGGCCGGGGTCGTCGCGGGAGCCGATGACGTACCAGACGGAGGTGTCGCGTTCCTGGGCCAGCCAGTCCAACTCGCGGCTGAGCAGCACGTCGGCCGGTGTGCGGGCCCGGTAGATGAGCGCCGCGCCCGGCGGCAGCTCCTCCAGCATGGCCCGGATCGGCGTGATGCCGCTGCCACCGGCGATCAGCAGCGCCCGTTCCCGGAGCCGGTGCGCGGCGGTGAAGGTTCCCGAGGGGCCTTCGGCCCAGACCCGGGTGCCCGGTTCCAGGTCGCGCAGGTCGGCGGTGTGGGTGCCGACCACCTTGACGGTGACGCGCAGCCAGCGGCCGTTGGCGGCGGCGGAGACGGAGAACGGGTGCGACTGCCACCAGCAGCCCCGGGTGAGGAACCGCCAGCGGAAGTGTTGGCCGCCGAGCATCGCCAGCCGGTCGAGCCGCTCCCCGGTGAGGTAGATGGAGATGGTGTCGGGGCTCTCGGCTACCACGTCGGCGACCCGCAGTTTGTAGCGCAGGTTGAACGCCAGCGGTGCGATCACGCGGCCCCAGAGCAGGGCGGCGACCACCAGCACGTAGAGCGCGATCCAGCCGGTGCGCACCGGGCCGGGCCGGTACAGCTGCGCGCCGTGGGTGAACTGGTGGCCGAAGCCGAGCAGCAGGATCAGGTAGCTGGACAGGTGCAGCAGGTGCCACATCTCGTAGGGCAGCGCCCGCCGGATCGCCCGGATGCTGCTGAACCCGACGAGCATCATGATGCCGGTGGCGACGAACGCCGAGACCATGTCCTCGTAGTCGCCGAGCAACGTGCCGACCTCGGCGAGGATCGACTGATTACGCAGGTCGGCGTAGCCGACCAGGATCAGCGACATGTGCGCCAGCACGGTGACCAGCAGGGTGGCGCCGATGTCCCGGTGCCAGCGGGCCATGTGCTCGCCGCCGATCCACCGTTCCAGCACCGGCAGTCGGCTCATCATCAGCACCTGCACGAGCAGCAGGTAGCCGGCTACCAGGCCGGTGATCCGGCCGGCGGAGGTGAGGGTGGCCGCTGTGGTCCGCAGCGATCCGGCCGGGGTGCCCAGCCACCAGGGCACCACGCTGGCGAGCAGGCCGACCAGGAGCAGCACGCCCAACAGCCGTCGGCCGCCGGGCCCGCGCCGGGCCGGGATCTGCGGGGGTACGGGCGCAGCCGACCGGCCGCCGTGCCGGGACGAGGTCCCGGTACGACGGCCGGCGGCGTGGGTGTGCGGGTACGTCACGCGTACAGCTTCATCGGGGCGTACTTCTGGCGGGGGAAGACCTTGTCGACCTCCGCGTTGGTGAGCCCGAACCGGCCCTGCGCCACCGCGCCGTAGACGTTGAACATGTTGTTGTACTCCGGCACGTCACCGGAGTCCAACTTGTCCAGACCGTTCCAGGTGCCGAGCAGCGAACCGGCCAGCTTCTTGCCGGACAGCAGGGTGACCACGCCGCCGTGCCCGTGGTCGGTGCCGTTGTTGTTGGAGCCGACCCGACGGCCGAACTCACTGGACACCATGATCGTCACGTCGGCGGCCTTCGGGCCGAGGTCGGTGAAGAAGGCGGCCATGGCGTTGGCCAGCTCGTTGAGCCGGCGGTGCAGCTGGCCGCCCTCGCGGGTGCCCTGGTTCTCGTGGGTGTCGTAGCCACCCATGCCGACAGTGGCGACCCGGACGTTGGCACCGCCCTTGATCAGCTGGGCGAGTTGCTGGAACGCGTTGCCGACGCCCTCGTACTTGACGCCCTCGGCGGGCTGGTACGGCTTGGCGGCGAGCTTCTGGGCGGTGGCCAGCGCGCCCATGCCCTCCTGCACGGCTTCCTCGACCGGGTGGTTGATCCCGGTGAAGAGCCCCTTGATGGCCTTCTCGGTGGCGGCCCGGAACCGCTCGTCACCGTTGAGCCGCAGGGAGCCGACGTTGTTCAGGGAGAGCGCGCCGTTGTTGCCGACCAGCGAGCGGGGCAGCGTGCTGCCGATGCCGACGCTGCGGAACGCGGTGCCCTTGCCCAGGTTGTCGACCAGACCGTCGAGCCAACCCCGGCCGCCGGTCTCGTTGGGCAGCCCGCCCAGGTTGCAGGCGTCGGCGGCCTGGAAGTGGCTGCGGGACAGCCGCTCGTCGGAGACCGCCGGGATGAAGCCCAGCTGACCGGCCGTGAGCCACTTCTCCAGCGGCTTGAACGCGCTGGTCAGCTTGAAGCCGCGGCCCAGGGCCAGCGAGTCGTTGCCGAGCAGCAGGTCGGGCCGGGCCTTGTTGAGCACCGCGTCGTTGTCCGGCGCGATCAGGCTCAGGCCGTCCAGCCCGCCGTAGAGGAAGACGTGGATCAGGGTGCCGGTCTTGGTCGCCGCGAACGACGCCGAGGTGGTGACGAACTGGGCGGTGGCCAGCGCGGTGGCGGTGGCCGCGGCACCGGCGACGAAGGTCCGCCGGGTCACGCCGCGACCGTCCTGCTGGGCCTCCTCCAGGTTCTCCAGGGTGCGGTACCTGTCGAACTCGGCGGCGTTCTCGGCGGCGACGATGTCCGCCTCGGCGCGCAGCAGAGCCTCGGCCGGGTTGTCGGCCAGCCGGCGCACGTCGGGGCATTCGGGGTGCAGGGGGAAAGAGTTGTACACAGTCTTCTCCATCGGGTGCCTCACCGGAGGTGGTGCTGGGGGGAAGCGAGGATCGCCCGCGCGACGGCGGTGATGGCCCCGTTGAACGTGGCGTCGACCTTGGTGGTCGCCGCCACACCGGCCACGCCGAGGATGAGGTTCTTCTCCCGCGTGCTCAACTTCTGGCCTACCAGCCGCTGGGAGAGCGCGTCCACGTACGCCCCGGCCGTCGCCGGTGGCTTGGCGACCAGCTTCTCCGGCGCCGTGTACGTGAAGGTGGTGCGGTAGCCGGCGAGGATCTCGCCCGCCTCGTTCCAGCCGTTGACCATCGTGCCGGCCGAGGTCCAGGCGACGTAGACGTCCGGGTAGCCGTCCGGGGTCGGGTGACCCATCGGGGACTGGCCCAGCTCGCGCATCTTGTCGTGGATCTGGCGCAGCCCCCGGGCGTACGCGGTGCGCTTGCTGTCGCCGTTGTTGTGCTTCGGCGACGCCTCCGGCGAGACGCCCAGGGTGCGGTACGTGGCTACCAGGTACTCCATCGGCCGGCGCACCTTCTGGCCCACCCCGGCCCAGAACTCCGAGGAGCAGAACAGCGTCATCAGGACCGGCTTGATCATGCCCTTGTTCGTGGTGTACGTCTTGGCCAGCCGGTCCACCAGGGACTTCGGCGGGGTGTCCGAGACGAACCGGGTGGCCAGGCTCTGCGCCACGTACTTCGCCGTCGACGGGTGCGTCGCGATGTAGGTGATGTACGCGTCGATCGCCGCTTCGGCCTTCTTCGGGTCGGCCGAGTTGTTCGCGTGGGTGAAACCGAGGATCTTCACCTTGCCGACGTAGTGCTGCTCGGGGCGGAAGACGTACTTGCCCTTGTCGTCCACACCGCGGCCGGTCTGCAACATGGCGGCCTGCCGGACGTCGGGCTCCTTGTAGCCGCCGTCGACGCCGACCGAGTAGAGCTCGAGGTTCTCCCGGGCGAGGTTCTCGTTGATCGCGTCCTTGCGGGAGTCCTTCTGGTTCAGGTAGATCAGCAGCGCCGGGTGCTTGTTCGCGGCGACCAGCATCTCCGGGTAGCTGCCCAGCGCGTGCTTGCGCACGACGTCCTGGTCGAACGAGTTGCGGTACACCTCACCGCCGTCGAAGTCGGCGGCGACGTGCAGGAAGTCGTTCCAGAAGTCGACCATCACCTCGAACAGCTGGCGCTTGGACCAGATCTGCCGGGCGATGGTGGCGTCGACCATCTCCCGCTCGGGGTGGGCGTCCTGCTCGTTGAGCTTGTCCCGCTGGTCGCGCAGCTGCTGCACGGAGAGCTTCTGGGTCGGCAGCTCGGCGAGCTTCAGCTCACCCTTGCTCGGTTCCAACTTCCCCGGGTCCAGCTGGGCGCGGATCCAGGCGTCCATGCCCTCGCGCTTGATGTCGGCGACCACCGCGGGCGTCACGCCGAAGGTGGCGCGCCGGGCCAGGTGCAGGATTGGGTCCTTGGCCAGCACCGTCTTCACTGTCACAGTGGTCGCCGCCGCGGCGGCGGCCGGGCCGGAGTAGGTCCGCCCGCCGGCCGGCGCGTTCTTCTTCAGCGCCTCACCGGCCCGGGAGCCCATGTAGCTCTCGTTCTGCTCGGTGTAGGTACGCACGGTGCTGGGCTGCTGGCCGCTGGGCCGCGCCGCGGTGCCGTCGGTCACCGTGCTGCCGGTCGCGTCGCCGGCCACCGCGTCGTCGCCGAAGAGGCCACGGATCTGCGGGGTCATGGCGAGCGCCGCGCCACCGGCGACGACGGCGGCAGTGCCGCCGAGGGCCACCATCGCCTTACGTCGGCCGACCTTGCGATCCGGCTCGTTGTCATCGTCGAGGGTGGGCAGTCCGGTGCCGGCCGGTCGCGCCGGGGCCGGGCGGCCAAGGCCCTCCGGGCCGACCCACTGCGGACCGCGCGGAGCGGGCGCGGGCTGCCCGGCGTACTGCTCACGCGGGTCGGCCTGCGCGGCGTAGCCGCCCTGGTAGGGGTGGGGCGAGTCGTAGCCGTAGGGCGCCGGCGGGTGGGGGTCGCCGTAGCCGTCAGCGCTGGGGTGCTGATGTCCGTCCCAACCGCGGTCGTCCCGCGGTCGACGTGGTGGCACATTCTGGTCGGCCATGTACCAATCCCGATTTCTGATGAGCGCCGGAAGCTGCTACCGGGCAGGTGCGGCAGGTGCGGCGACTGTTGCCTGAGGGGGTTGCTACGGCAAAGTAACCAAGGCCCCATGGCCCTTCAAGGTGGCCGGAACCCACTCGGGAGGGCACTTAAGACAGCGTTCAGTGCGACCTCGGCGGCGGGCGGAGGAACGGACCCGCCCGCAGAGCTTCCCAGCAGGGCGTACGCGCGCCAGCCGAGCACGGACCGGACCTCGCCGCCGTACGCGACAGTTTCGGCGTCGTTCACCACCAAAGGCAAACTTAAGGTTCAGGTAAGCCGGACGTGAAGCGTGCTCGCGTGGAGGAAAGTAGCAGCAGCGGGCGAGCGTGAGCCACCACCGCAGCGGGTATGCCGCCGAACCGCTGAACGCGTGAGGGGAAGGCAGCGCCATGCTCAGCAAAGAGGATCAGCGCAGATTCGACCAGATCACCCGTCAGCTCCGGGAAAGTGACCCGGCCTTCTTTAAGCGGCTGGACCACCGGGCCCGAGCCCGCAGAGGCCGCTACCTGATGTTGTTGACCATCGTGCTGTGGGCGTCGCTGCCGGCGATAGCCGTGTTCGCCGGTCGACTCACCGGCGCGATCTGCGCGGTGGTGCTGGTGGCCAACGCCGCCATCATGTGGCGGTTTCGCCGCCGCTGGACGTGACTGTTGAACCGCTCGACGGGACGGCTCAACCGGTGGACGTGACAGCTCATTTGTCGGCCGGGCCGAACGCCCGGTACGCGCGGCGCAACCGTTCGAGCAGTCCCGGCCCACCGATGGCCGGGGCCGGTGCTCCGAGCTGTCGCAGCAGCAGGTCCGTGCCGGTCACCAGTCGGGGCGGCCGATCCGGCAGCGGCACCGGCGCTGACCAGAACCGGTCCGCCGTATCCGCCAGCGGCGTCGCCGACAGCCCGGCGAGCGCCCGGGCGGCACCGACCGGCGCCACAGCGTCCACACTCGACTCCGCACCGTCCGGTTCGGACGGTGGGTCGAGCGGTGGGGGCGGTGGGGTGGCACCGGTGGTCGCGACCCGGCGGGCCCGGAGTTCGTCGAGCAACTCCGCCCGGGACCGACCGCGCCAGTGCAGCAGTTCGAACGGGTCCGCGTCGAACGCCTCGGCCAGCAGGTAGAACGTCGCCGCGAGGTGCTTGCACGGCACCGCGAAGTCGGGGCAGTTGCAGCGCTGGGTCAGCTCGTCCACACCGGCTGGGAAGAGCGGTGCGCCGGCGGCGGAGAAGACCTCCTCCAACTCGTCGGGGAGGTCACCGGCGAGCAGCCGGGCGCTGAAGAACGCCTGCCCGGCCAACTCGTCCTCGATGCGGGACCAGAGCGCCGCCGGGAACGGCTTCAGCGCGATCGACACCTGGTACGGCTTCGGCCGGGAGCCCTGCACGACCGCGCTGACCCGCCCGGGTGCGATGTCGAGGGTGAGCACCTGACCGGCCCGCGCGTACGACCGGCCCCGGGTCAACCGGGTGCCGAGCGCGAACGACTCCAGCACCTCCAGGAAACGCCGCGACCACCAGGACCGGCCGATCGCGCCCCGGGCGCTGCGCGCCCGCAGGCCCCCGTCGACCCGACGAGGACGCCCGTAATCGGCGAACTCCGTCACTCCACCACCGCGCCGGCTTCCAGGGCGAACAGGTCCCGCAACTGGCCGGTGGACAACTCGGTGATCCACTGCTCGCCGGTGCCGACCACCCGTTCGGCGAGGCTGCGCTTGTCGGCGATCATCGCGGCCACCTTCTCCTCCACAGTGCCGGCGCACACGAACTTGCGCACCTGCACCCGCCGGTGCTGCCCGATCCGGAACGCCCGGTCGGTGGCCTGGTCCTCGACCGCCGGGTTCCACCACCGGTCCACGTGCACCACGTGGTTCGCGGCGGTCAGGGTCAGCCCGGTGCCGCCGGCCTTGAGGGAGAGGACGAACAGCGGCGGACCCTCCGCGGACTGAAAACGCTGCACCAGGGCGTCCCTCTCGGCCTTGCCGAGGCCACCGTGCAGGAACAGCACCTCCCGGCCGAACCGCGCCGACAGGTGACCGCGCAACATCGCACCGAACTCGGCGTACTGGGTGAACAGCAGCGCCTTCTCCCCCGCCGCCAGCACCTCCTCCAGGATCTCGGTGAGCCGAGCCAACTTGCCGGAGCGGCCCTCCAGCGCCGAACCGTCGCGCAGCAGTTGGGCGGGGTGGTTGCAGACCTGCTTGAGGCGGGTCATGGTGGCCAGCACCAGACCGCGTCGCTCGATGCCGTCGCTGGTCTCGATCCGGGCGAGCATGTCGTCGACCACCACCCGGTACAGCGCGGCCTGCTCCGCGGTCAGGTTGCACAGCACCTCCATCTCCAGCTTCTCCGGCAGGTCGGAGATGATGGACGAGTCGGTCTTGAGCCGACGCAACACGAACGGGCCGGTGATCCGTCGCAGCCGCTCGGCGGCCTCGGCGTCGCCGTGTCGCTCGATCGGCTCGGCGAACCGTTTGCGGAACGTCGCGGCCGGCCCGAGCAGACCCGGGTTGGCGAACTGCATGATCGACCAGAGGTCGGCGAGGCGGTTCTCCACCGGCGTACCGGTCACCGCCACCCGCTGCCGGGCGGGCAGCGCGCGGACCGCCTCGGCCTGCCGGGTCGACGCGTTCTTGATCGCCTGCGCCTCGTCCACCACCACCCGGTGCCAGTCGATGCCGGCCAGATCGGCGGCGTCGCGGGCGGCCACCGAGTAGGTGGTGAGGACCAGGTCCGCGCCGTGCGCGGCCGCTGTGAACTCTGCCCCCCGCGCCCGCTCGGCACCATGGTGTACGTGCACCCGCAGCTCCGGGGTGAACCGGGCCGCCTCCCGCTGCCAGTTGCCGACCAGCGACATCGGACAGACCAACAGGGTTGGCCCGGCCTCCGGTGGGTCCCCGGCGAGCAGCGCGAGCAGTTGCACCGTCTTGCCCAGCCCCATGTCATCGGCGAGGACACCGCCCAGACCGAGTGAGCGCAGGAAGGCAAGCCACGCCAGCCCTCGCTGCTGGTACGGCCGCAGCGTCCCCCGGAAGCCCGGCGGCGGGTCCAGCGGGGTGAGCCGCCGCTCGACCGCGCCGGCGAGCAGGTCGCCCAGCGCACCGTCGGCGGTCACCTCCAACACCGGCAGCTCGCCGGTGGCCTCGCCGTCGGCCAGCCCGAGGCGGAGCAGATCGGCGACGGTCAGCTCGCCCGCGGAGCGGAGCAGACGCAGCCCCGCCGCGAGCCGCCCCGGGTCCAGCTCCACCCACCGGCCGCGGAGCCGTACCAGCGGGGTCTTCGTCTCGGCCAGCGCCGCCAACTCCTCGGCGGAGAGCGGCTGGTCACCGAGCGCGATCTCCCAGCGGTAGTCGACGAGGGCGTCCAGACCGACACCGGCATCGGTACCACCCACAGTGCCCGGTGCGGTGCGGCTGCGCGCTCGCAACCGGGCGCCCAGTCGCGCCGACGGACGCTGCCACCAGGACGGCAGCAGCACCCCGAAACCGGCCGCGTGCAGCACCGGGGCACCCGCACTGAGGAACCGGTGCGCTCCCTCGACGTCGAGGTCCATCGCCTCCGGGGCGGCGGTACGCAGCGCGGCGTCCAGGTCCGGCCAGAGTCGACTGGCCCGGCCCAGCTCGGCGAGGAGCGTCTCCTGCGGGCTGGTCGTCCGGCCGACCAGGCCGCCAAGGGTCTGCGGCGCTCGCCAGATGTCCCCGGCGTCGACGTGCAGGCCGGGCTCGTCCGCGGCCTGCAACCCGAACTCCAACCGCCAGCGCCCGGCACCGATCGACCCGACCGAGACCGGCGCGCTGTCGGCAGGCACCGGCCCACCGTCGGCGGACACCACCCGGGTGGCCAGGATCGGTTCGGTGACCTCGTCGGGGGCCGGTTCGACAAGCCGGAAACTGGCCCGCACCGGGCCACCGGCGGCGTCGCGCTGCCAGGCGTCCAGTTCGGCGGAGAGGGTGGCCAGCCCGGCCGGGTCGATGGTGAAGTCCCGCTGCGGGCCGGCGAGCGCGGCCAGCCAGGCCGGCGCCGGACCCCCTGGGCGCAGCCCCCGGGCCAGCGTGGTGGTCGCCAGGGCAGCCCGCGCGGCGGCGTCGGTCAGCGCGTCCAGCGCGTCCGCGACCAGGACGGCAGCGGTCAACTCGGAAGCGGGCGGGTCGGCAGCGGTCAACTCGGAAGCGGGCGGCTCGGCAGCGGTCAACTCGGAAGCGGGCGGCAGGACGGTGGCTCGGGCGGCGGGTGGCAGGGCCAGCGCCAGCGAACGCGCCCAGGCGGCGTCGGTGCCGGTCAGCAGCGGACGCCACACCGCCTGCACGGGAACGTCGGACGCCACCGGCACGTCAGCGCCGGGCGTCAGGTCAGCCGTCGTCGTCCTACGCACACCGGGGAGGACGCGGCCACGAGTCACCAGGTCGGCGGCGAAGTCGGCAAGCTCGGCGAGGTGTCGCAGGGTGGCCCCGGCCACCGCCGGGATGTCGTTCAGGGCTTGCAGCAGCGACAGCGCGTCGTCCGGGGCGTACACCAGGGTGGGGACCCGCCACCCGGCGAGTGTGAGCCGACCGCGGGCCGCAGGTGCGACGGTGGTCCGGATCAGCTCGGGTGAGTCGGTCGGCGCGCCCGCCAGGGTGGGCAGGGTGAGCAGCGCGGTGTCCGGCCGGCTCGGCTCGGCGGCGTCGGCGAGGACGACGGCCAGGTCGGAGTGCCCGGCGGCGAAGGGATGCGGGCGTTCCCGGGCCGGCCGGCCCGAACGCGGAGCGGGGATCGGTGCGGCGCTGTCCTCGGCCCAGACGGCGAGGCCGCCGGTCGAACTGCCGCCGGGCAGCCACAGCCCGTGGATGACCAGCACCTGCTCCCCCTACTCGCCGCCCGCCCCCAGAATAGGGCGGCCCACCTGGCCGGCGATCCGCACCCATCGCCGCACTCGCGCGATCTTGCACTTTCTGTTGACGTTCTGCGAGCAATGCACCTTTTGTCACCACAGAAAGTGCAAGATCGCGGAGGCGCGGGAGGGCGGGACGGGAGGCGGGTTAGCGTCGGTGTTGTGGTCGATCTTTTGGTTCTTGGCGGGCTCGGGGTGGACGTGCGGGTTCGGGTGCCCGCGCTGCCGCTCCCGGCTGCCGATTCCCACACCGTCGAGCCGATCGAGCTGCGGATCGGCAACACCGGCGCCGGGGTGGCGTTGGCCGCCCGGGCACTCGGCCTGCGCGTGCTGGTCGTCGACACCCTCGGTGCCGATCCGGCCGGTGAGCTGGTCCGGGCGGCGTTGACCCGGGCCGAGGTGCCGGCGCTGCTGGCCGAGCACCCGGGCGGCACCCGCCGGTCGGTGAACCTGGTGGACCCGGGCGGACGGCGCACGTCGTTGTACGACCCGCGCCCATGGCAGGGTGATCCACCGTTTCCCGCCACCGAGGTGGCCGCACTGGTCCGCGACGCCCGGCACGTCCACCTCTCGATCATGGATTGGGTGGTGCCGTTGCTGTCCGCCGTGCGGGCCGCCGTTCCGGCGGGCGTGGCGCTCTCCACCGACCTGCACGACTGGGACGGCGAGAACACCTACCACCAGCCGTTCGCGGAGGTCGCCGACCTGGTTCTGCTGAGCGGGGTGCGGTTGGGCGACCGGGCCGCGTCGCTCGCCGGCACGCTGGCGCCTCGGACGATGGTGGTGACCCGCGGCGCGGACGGCGCCGAGGTGTACCCGGGCGACGGCACGGCGGTACCCGTGCCGCCCTCCGTCCCGGGAAAACCGGTGGTGGACAGCAACGGGGCGGGGGACGCCTTCGCGGCCGGCCTGATCGCCGGCCGGTTGCGCGGCGAGCCACTGACGCATGCCGCCCGGTACGCGGCGCGGGTTGCCGCTGCGGCGTGCACGCACGACGGGATGGAGTATCCGCCGGGCCTGTTGCCCACCGGGTGACGGCCGACGGCGTGCGGCGACCCGGGGCTCAGAGCGCGCCGGCCTCGCCGTCGGTCAACTCGCGCAGGATGTCGGCGTGGCCCGCGTGCCGGGCCGTCTCCTCGATCATGTGCACCAGAATCCAGCGCAGCGACACCTCACCGAGTTGCGGGTGCGGCACCACGTGGTCGAGGTCGATGCTCGCGGCGACCGCCCGGGAGCGGGCGCAGGCCCGTTCGTACGCCTCGGTGAGACCGACGACGGTTTCCTGATCGCTCAGCGTGAAGCTGGCGACCGCGTCCTCCTCGGAGGTCAGGTAGACGTCGCCGGGCTCGGGGGCCAACAGGGTCGGGAACCAGTTCCGCTCGACCAGGGTCAGGTGCTTGACCAGCCCGACGAGCGTGGTCGCCGAGGGCACCAGCCGACGTCGGGCGTCGGCATCGGAGAGACCGCGCAGTTTGCGCAGCAGCACGGCCCGGTGAAAGTCGAGGAACGAGGTCAGGACAGCGCGTTCGTCGCCGGTGCGGGCGAGCACCGGACCGAGCGTGGGATCGATCGTCTGCTCCATCCGCCGACCCTAGCCACGGGCCGGGCCCCCCGCTGCCCCGCTATCCGCTGCGGGCCGACGCTGGGCCGGGCAGGATGGGCGCATGGCTTCATCCGTGCAGATCCTTCTCGTCGGCGGCTCGGCGGACGGGCAGACCATCACCGTCGAACTGGACAGCAACGGCCGTCCGCCGCTGACCCACCATCACCTCGGCTCCGGCGGGCTGGCCGACGCGCAGATCTACGAGTTGGAGACCGCCCGCGAGGAGGCCCGCGAGTGGCGCTACCGGTGGACCGGCCCGGCGGTGTGACAGCCAGCTCAGACCCGGGTGAGGGTCTGGCTGCGCAGGCTCTCCAGCACGCCGCGGGTGACCTCCGAGGTGCCCCGGGCCTGATCGCACACCTCCGCCACCCGTCGTGCGGTGGCCTCGGCGCGTTGCTCCCGCTCGTCCCAGAGCCGGTCGACCTCGGCCAGCAGCGGGCCCTCGACCTCCCGCTCCACGCCGCGTAGCGCCGGCACGCCGAGTCGTTGGGCCAGGTCGAAGACCTTGCCGGCGTACGGCAGGGGCAGGAACGGCGTACCGACCATCGCCGCGAAGATCAGGAAGTGCAGGCGCATGCCGACCGCCAGGTCGAAGTGGCGCATCAACCCCAGCACCTGCTGCGGTGAGTAGGTGCCGTGCAGGATCCGACCTCGCTCGGCGGCGACCATGTGCGACAGCACCCCGTGGGAGTGCCGGATGTCGTCACGCTCCATCGGCACGAACAGCACGTACGCGTCGATCCGGTGCACCAGGAAGTCACCGATCTGGGCCAGCAGCCGGTGGTAGCCGTCCACGTCGAGGCGTTCGGCGGCCCGGCCCGGCTCCCGCACACTTATCCCGACGAGGCGCTTACCGACCGGCACACCCTCCTCGGCCAACAGGTGGGCCGGGAACTCCTCCGGTTGCAGGAGGAACGCCGGGTCCGCAGTGACCGTGATCGGGTTGAGCAGGCCAGCCTCCTCCAGCACCATCCGGGACTCCTGGTCCCGGACGGTCACCTGGGTGGCGCTGGAGAGCGTCTCCCGGACCATGCCAGTGTCCACCCCCTCGCTGAGCGGCCCGACCCCCACCGCGTACGTGATCAGCGGCAGGCCGCGTTCCTGGGCCACCCGGACCACCCGCAGGTAACGGCGGGCCTCCCGGTCGTACAGGATGCCGCCACCGCCCAGGATGAGCAGGTCGAGCTGCGCCAGAACCAGTGCCGAGTCGGTACGGCTCACGCCCTCCCACGGCACCGCCTCGACATCGGGGTGGGCAGCCCGGGTGTGCGCCGGGTTCCGTGAGAAGACGATGATCCGGGCGTTCGGTTCCTGCGTACGCAGATCGGTGAGCAGGCCGGTGAGGATCGCCTCGTCGCCGAGGTTTCGCCCACCGTACGAGCCGAGCACACCGATGGTCAGTCCGGCGCCGTGCGTCATCCGTCGCTCCTCCCCAGGTGCGGTCCGCGCCGGTTTCCCGCTGGGCAGGTGAACAGTCCTGCCGAAGGGACCCGTCCCCGGGCCGCCGGCTCAGCTCCCCGGGGTGAGGCGTTTCGCCATCTGCTGCGAGGTGACCTCGAAGCCCAGACTGCGGTAGAGGCCGATCGCCACGGAGTTCGTACCGAAGACGTTCAGACCCAGCTCGGGCACACCGTGTTGGGTGAGTTCGGCCTCGATGAGCTGGATCATCCGCCGCGCGTACCCGCGTCCCCGGTGCTCCTCGTGCACCTCGATGTTGTGGATCCAGGCCTGGTCCGGGGCGGCGGCCGTCGGCAGGGTCACCCAGATCCAGCCGACCTCGGTGTCGCCGACCCTGCCCACCCGCAGCAGGGCCCCCTCGGTGGCCGCACCCGCCGGCAGCGACTCCCGGATCTGGCTGACCGACCGATCGAGGGCCGCCTCGGGGGTCATCCCCCGGTGCGCCACCAGATCGTCGGCGTACCCCTGCTCCAGTGATTCGAGCAGGCGGGCCAACTCCTGTGCCGTCATCGGCGTCAACGTCAACTCCACCGCGTCTCCCCTTCGTCGTCGCGAGCCGGTAGTGCAGCAGAACCGGCCCGGCCACGCCAACTGTTTCCCCGCCCGGGGTGGACGGGACGGCCGGGCGGCGGCGACGGACTGGTCCGCGGAGCGCTACCTGGCCCAGCTGGTCAGGGCGTCGACTCCAGTTGGTGCGCCAGTTGGGCCAGGTCGCGCAGACGCAGGTCGCCGTCGAGGCCCTTCAGCGCGGCGGTCATCGCCCCGGCAGCCCGACCGGCCCGCAGGCCGACCTCGGCGTCCTCGACGACCAGGCACCGCCCCACGGGTACGCCCAGCAGCGCCGCGCCCCGCAGGTAGCCCTCCGGGTCCGGCTTGCCGACGCTGACGTCCTCCACGGTGACGAGCACCGGCGCCTTGATGCCGGCGGCACCGAGCCGGGCCGCGGCGAGCCGCGCGTCGGCGCTGGTCACCACCGCCCAGGGCAACCCCAGCCGGGCCAGCGCGTTCAGTAGCTCGTGCGCTCCGGGGGTGGCCGTCACGTCGGACAGGTCGTCGTACTGCAATGCGAGCTGCCGTGCCGCGGCGGCGGCGACCGCGCTGTCGTCGAGCGTGGGCAGCAGCCGGCGGACGGTCCGGTCGGCCGGGCTGCCGTGCGCGATCGCCAGCGCCGTGGCCGGGTCGACGGCGTACTCGGCCGCCCACCGCTCCCAGGCCCGCTCAACGGCGGCGTCGGAGTCGACCAGGGTGCCGTCCATGTCGAACAGCACCGCGCCGATGCCTGCCAGTCCCACTACACACGCTCCCCGGATCGCTCGCCCCACCCTCCCCCACCTCGCAAAATCCGCGCAACTTCGGTGATCCTGCTGTCTCGTCGCCTGGTGAGGCAGCAGGATCCGTGAAGGTGCGCGGATCATGGCGGCCGCCGGGTCGCAAGCCGTCGAGGATGGCGGGAATCGGACCCTGGCGGTCGGAGCGAGACGTCCGATGGCCGAGCCCGCGCGGGCTGCGTCGTACTACAGGGTGGGCGCGGCAGGTTTCGAACCTGCGACCCCCCGCTTGTAAGGCGGGTGCTCTCCCACTGAGCTACGCGCCCGGATCGCCCGTGTGGCGGGCCGGTGGCTGGCAAGCTTACCTGCCCGCCACCGACCCGGGCGCGCGGCGTACCCCGGTCAGTTGGTCGCTTCGGCGATGGCCTTGCGCCAGCTCTGCTGGTCGCGGGCCTCGCCCGGGCCGTTCATCTCGGCGAAGCGGACCACTCCGGCCTTGTCGATGACGAAGGTGCCCCGGTTGGCGAAGCCGGCCACGTCGTTGAAGACCCCGTACGCCTGGGCGACGGCGCCGTGCGGCCAGAAGTCGGCGAGCATCGGGAACTGGTAGCCCTCACGGTCGGCCCAGATCTTGTGACTGTAGGCCGAGTCGACGCTGACGGTCAGCACCTGCACGTCGTCGTTCACGTACTCGCCGAGGTTGTCGCGCACCTCGCTCAACTCGCCCTGGCAGGTGCCGGTGAAGGCGAGCGGGTAGAACACCAGCAGCACGGTGCGCCTGCCCCGGAAGTCCGAGAGGCGGACCTCCTGGTTGTTCTGGTCCTTGAGCACGAAGTCGGGTGCTTCGGCACCAACCTCTACGGGCATGCGAACTCTCCTCGCTGCTCGGCCACGCCGGCGACGGCGTCGGGGCGGGGGGACGGCACCAGCCTGCTACCCGACGGTGGGCGGACCGTCGGGCGAGCGGAGCGGCGCTGGCTACTTCTTGGCCTTGGCACCTCGACGCAGCACCAGACGCGCGCCGCTCCAGTCCCGGCCGGCGTTGACGGTCGAGGTCTGCTGAAGGCCGGCGGTGGGCGCGGACTCCGCGACCTCGCTCGGTTCGACGTGCCCCTCGCGCCCCGCCTTCGGGGTGAGCAGCCACACGACGCCGTTGTCGGCCAGCGGGCCGAGGGCATCGACGAGCAGCTCGAAAAGGTCACCGTCGCCGTCCCGGTACCAAACCAGCACCGCGTCGACCACCTCGTCGGTGTCCTCGTCGACCAGATCTCCACAGCGGTCGGTCAGGGCGTCTCGGAGATCCTGGTCGACGTCGTCGTCGTACCCCATCTCCATGACGACCATCCCCGGTTCGATCCCGAACCGGTCCGCCAGGCTGCGTACCCCGTCGGCGGCCTGACCAGCGGTCGCGCTCACTGTCGCGTGCCTCCTCATCTCGTCCCTGCTCGCGACGTCGGTGCGACGCCGTCAGGCAAAGTCCACACAGTTGTTGGGCTGCGCGCAAGTGGCGCACCGGGTGGAACGGAATTTACCGTGCCAGCAGCGTACGGGCACCGTCGGTAATGGCTTCAGCGGAGACCAGTACGTGACGTGCTGCCGGACCTAATGGTACAAACGAGTCAACTCCCGCCACTCGACGCGCGGCACCGACATATCCGGCGTCCACCAGCGCGGCGATCACGCCCTCGCCGACCCCACCGGAGCGACGCGTCTCGTCCACCACCAGCACCCGGCCGGTCGCCGAGGACTCCCGGATGATGTCGGACACCGGCAGCGGAGCCAGCCAGCGCAGATCCACCACGCGGGTGCCCACCCCCTCCTCGGCGAGGACGGCCGCGGCCCGCAGCGACATCCGCACCCCGTTACCGAAGGTGATGATGGTGAGGTCGTCCGCCGAGCCGACCGGGTAGACCCGGGCCCGCCCGATCGGCACGTGCCCGGCCACCCACCCGCCCGGCTCCGGATAGCCGGCCAGCCACTCGCCGTCACCCTCCGCGTACAGGTCGCGGGTGTGGTAGAGCGCGATCGGTTCCAGGAACACGCAGACGCTGCCGTCCACCGCCGCGCTCGCCAGACAGGTCCGCAGCATGGGCGCGGCATCGTCCGGCCGCGCCGGCACCGCGACCACCAGACCGGGCACATCCCGGAGTACGGCCACCGAGTTGTCGTTGTGGAAGTGCCCGCCGAACCCCTCCTGGTACGCCAGGCCCGCCACCCGCACCACCATGGGGTTGCGGAACGCCCCCTGCGAGAAGAACCGCATGGTGGCCGCCTCACCGCGCAACTGGTCCTCGGCGTTGTGCAGGTACGCCAGGTACTGGATCTCCGGCACCGGCAGCATCCCGGCCAGCCCGGCACCGAGGCCCAGCCCGAGCACCGACGTCTCGTCGAGCAGGGTGTCGAAGACCCGGGCCGCCCCGAACCGGTCGCGCAGCCCCTTCGTCACCCCGTACACGCCGCCCTTGGTGGCCACGTCCTCACCGAAGAGCGCCATCTGCGGGTGGTCGAGCATCCCGTCGGCGAGCGCGGCGTTGATGCTCTGCGCCAGGGTCATCGGCCCGGCCAGCTCCGGCGGCTTGCCGCCGAACGCCTCCGCCCGGGCGCCCGCTCCCGGCCCACTGGCCCGCGCCGCGGCGTCGGCCACCGCCCGCGCCACCCGCACCGGACGACGTGGGGCCAGCGCCGACACCACGTCGGCCGCGGAGGCCAGCTTCGGCTCGCCCAGCACCTCCTCGGCCAGCCGGCGTACCTGCCAGCCGGTCTCGTCGTACCGGGCCAGCAGCTCCTCGCCGGTCGCCACGCCCGCCTCGACGAGCAGCCGCGCGGTGGCGGCCACCGGGTCCCGCTCCAGGTCCCCGGCCAGCTCGGCCGGACCCCGGTACGCCGACTCCGCGTCCGCCCCGGCGTGCCCCATCAGCCGAACGGTGCGCAGGTGCAGCACTGCCGGCCGCCGGTTGCGGCGTACCCAGGCCGCGGCCTCCGCCGCCACCTCGTACGTCCGCACCGGGTCTGCTCCGTCCGCGCTGAAGTAGCGGATGCCCGGCTTGGCCCGCAGGGTCGCCTCGACCCAGCCCTCCGGCGAGCGGACGCTGATGCCCAGCCCGTTGTCCTCGCAGACAAAGAGCACCGGAATCCGCAGCCCCGCGTGGTCGTACCACCCGGCGGTGTTGAAGGCGGCGGTGGCGCTCGCGTGGTTGACCGAGGCGTCGCCGAAGGAGCAGACCACTATGGCGTCGGGTGGCCAGGGGGCGTGCGTGGCGCCCGCGCCGCTGCCGACCCGCATTCCGGCCCCGGTACGCCGTCCGGCGCTGTCCAACCGGCGCAGCCGCTCCACTGCCAGTCCCATTCCGACTGCGCGGGGCAGGTGCGAGGCGATGGTAGAGGTGGTCGGCACGACGGCCAGGTCGGCCCGGCCGAACACCTTGTGCCGTCCCCCGGCGATCGGTTCAAGGCTGGACGCGACCATCCCGCGCAGCACGTCCCGGGCCGCGTCGGCGTACGCCGCGAACCCGTTGGCGGCCGGGGCCTGTTCGATCCCGGACGGCTCCGATTCGGACAGCCGTGGATCGGTGCCGGGGTCGGGGTCACGGGTCGGTGCGCCGTCGACGGTCGACTGAGTGCCGGTTGACGGTTCGGAGTCGACGGTTCCCGCCGGGGCGAACCGCTCGGAGTCGACAGTTCGCGCCCGGCCGGCGGCTGGCGCTTGGTCAGCGGCGGCCCGGGTAGCGTCCGCGGCGGCCTCCGCGGAGTCCACGGGAGCCAGGGCTGGGTCGGCGGCGGCCTGGGCGGCGCGCAGGCAGTAGAAGGCACCCGAGCGGTAGTGCAGCAACGCCGGATCGGTGGGACGAAGCGCGGCGGCGACCGCGGCGTTGCCCTCGTGCCCGGCGGAGCCGATCGTGTAGAAACCCTCCCCGAAGCTGCGCAACCAGCGGCCGGCCAGGTCGAGCTGCCGGCTGGTCACCTGCGCGTCGAACAGGTCCAGCACCTGCCCGCCGGTCAGCGGGGCGTCGTCGGTGACCGGGTCGGCGGGGTCACGCCGTCGCTCGGCGGCAGGCAGCGCCGCCAGCGTCTCCCGGAACCGGTCGTCGAGATCTTGCGGGGTGGTCACGTCGGACAGCATTACCGACGGAGGCTCCGCTCGCCCAGTGGGACACGGCCGGAAGGGTCGGGCTCACTCCGACCCGCAGGGCTCCGGAAAGCCGCCGTCGGACACCTTCCAGACCAGGTCACGAAGGGTACGCAGCTCCTCGTCGCCCAGCCCGGACAGGAGTCGGGAGTCGGACATCACCTCGATCACCCGGGCCCGTACGACGCGGCCCTCCTCGGTGACCAGCAGCGTCTTCTGCCGCCGATCCGCCGGGTCGGTGCGACGCTCGACCAGCCCGGCCTGCTCCAGCTTGTCGACCAGCACCGTCACATTCGACCGGTCACAACCCAGCTGACCGGCGAGATCGCGGGCCGGCAGCGGATGATCAGGGTCCAGCTCCCGCAACGCCCGGGCCGCCGCCGGTGTGAGCCCGACCTCGGCGAACGCGCTGCCCTGCCGGTGTCGTACCGCGTCGCTGACGTGGGCCATCCGCCGCAGCACGTCGGCGGCGAGACCTGCCCGATCCGCCGGCCCGCCCACCACGGAACCCACCTGCCCCGTCACGACCACATCGTACGCACCAGCCCGCCCAACCCAGCTCAGCCTGATCACCCCCGCGCGCGCCCCCCTCCGCGCCGATCTTGCGGTTTCGGTTGTCCGGATGAGTGGAATGCCCCTTGTGTCGGGACAGCAAGTGCAAGATCGCCGAGATGGGGGCTGGGCGTGAGGCGCGGAGGGGCTGGGTCAGGCGGGGAGGAAGGAGAAGCGGACCTGGCGGGTCGGGTTGTCGCCGTTGGTGTCGACGAGGCAGATCGACTGCCAGGTGCCGAGCGCCAGTCGACCGCCGAGCACCGGCAGCGTGGCGTACGGCGGGATGAACGCCGGCAGCACGTGGTCGCGGCCGTGGCCGGGCGAGCCGTGTCGGTGCCGCCAGCGGTCCTCGGTGGGGAGCAGGTCGTCCACGGCGCTGAGCAGGTCGTCGTCGGACCCCGCCCCGGTCTCGATGATCGCCACGCCGGCGGTGGCGTGCGGCACGAAGACGTGCAGCAGGCCGTCGCCCTCGCCCGAGACGAACTGCTGGGCCTCCGCGGTGATGTCCCGGACGGTCGGCCGGGACCCGGTCTGGACGGTGATCACGTCGCTGCGCATACGTCGCATTCTGCCGCAGGGTGAGGTCAGGAGCTGCCGCCACCGCCGCCGGAGTCGCCGCCACCGGACCACCCACCGCCCGAGTCACTGCCGGACCAGCCGCCGCCGGAGTCACCACTGGACCAGCCCCAGCCGGACCAGCCTCCCCCGGAGTCGCCGCTGCCGCTGGCCGGCTCCGTGTCGTCGGAGCGGTCATGGTCGCCGTCCCGCTGGTGGCCGACGTTCCCGCTCCCGGCGTCCCCGGCGGGCATCGGGTGGTAGCCGTACCCGCCGCCACCCGAGTCCGGACGGCGGCGACGGCCGCTGGCCTGGCCGCTCCGACGGGCCGCTCGGCTCGCGTCGCGCAGCAGGCCCGCGCCGAGCACGGCCACCAGGGCGCCGAGGGCCACCAGTCCGACCATCGGCAGGCTGCCGGAGGCGAGGGCGACCGCGCCGATGACCAGGCCGACCACCCCGACAACGATCATGCTCGCGGCAACCGCGACACGGCGTCCGTTCATGGCGGCAACGGTAGGACTGGCGGTCAAACCGCTCAGGTTCCACCGCGTCGTCGCGCTAAGTTACCGGCGGGTACCTGTGTTCAGCATCGCGTCGGGGGGACCTAGACGTGACGAGGGGTGCCACCAGGGGGCAGGATGGCGCTAGAGACCTATCCCACACACAACCGAGGGAACGCCTGTGGCTACGGAACGCAAGCGCCCGGTGATCAGCGACGGCCTACCGAGCCAGCTTCCGGACATCGACCCTGAAGAGACAAGCGAATGGGTCGAGTCGCTTGACGGTGTCATCGACGAACGCGGCGCCAAACGCGCTCGCTACGTCATGTTGCGCCTGCTGGAGCGGGCCCGTGAGCGCCAGGTCGGGGTTCCGCCCCTGACCACCACCGACTACATCAACACCATCCCGTCGGAGCGCGAGCCCTGGTTCCCGGGTGACGAGCACGTCGAGCGGAGGATCCGGGCGTACGTCCGGTGGAACGCCGCCATGCTGGTGCACCGGGCTCAGCGCCCGGAGATCGGCGTCGGCGGGCACATCTCCACCTTCGCCAGCTCGGCGTCGCTCTACGAGGTGGGCTTCAACCACTTCTTCCGGGGCAAGAACCACCCGGGCGGTGGCGACCAGATCTTCTACCAGGGCCACGCGTCCCCCGGCATGTACGCGCGGGCGTTCCTGGAGGGGCGACTCAGCGAGCACCAGCTCGACGGGTTCCGCCAGGAGCTGTCGCACCCCGGTGGTGGGCTGCCCTCGTACCCGCACCCTCGGCTGATGCAGGACTTCTGGGAGTTCCCCACCGTCTCGATGGGCCTCGGCGGTCTGAACGCGATCTACCAGGCCCGGTTCAACCGGTACCTGCAGCACCGCGGCATCAAGGACACCTCCCAGCAGCATGTCTGGGCGTTCCTCGGCGACGGCGAGATGGACGAGCCGGAGACGCTCGGCGCCATCGGCGTCGCCGCCCGCGAGGAGCTGGACAACCTCACCTTCGTGATCAACTGCAACCTCCAGCGGCTGGACGGCCCGGTCCGGGGCAACGGCAAGGTCATGCAGGAGCTGGAGGCGTTCTTCCGGGGTGCCGGCTGGAACGTGATCAAGGTCGTCTGGGGTCGTGAGTGGGACCCGCTGCTCGCCGCGGACACCGACGGCGCGTTGGTCAACCTGATGAACACCACGACCGACGGCGACTACCAGACCTACAAGGCGGAGTCCGGCGCGTACGTGCGGGAGCACTTCTTCGGCCGTGACGCACGAACCCGCAAGATGGTCGAGCCGCTCAGCGACGACGAGATCTGGAACCTCAAGCGGGGTGGGCACGACTACCGCAAGCTCTACGCGGCCTACAAGGCGGCCACCGAGCACACCGGTCAGCCCACCGTCATCCTGGCGAAGACGATCAAGGGCTGGACCCTCGGCTCGCACTTCGAGGGCCGCAACGCGACCCACCAGATGAAGAAGCTGACGCTGGAGGATTTGAAGACCTTCCGCGACCGGCTCTACCTGGACATCCCGGACTCGGCGCTGGAGGACAACCCCTACCTGCCGCCGTACTTCCACCCGGGCGAGAAGTCCGAGGAGCTGGCGTACCTCAAGGAGCGGCGCGAGCAGCTCGGCGGGTACCTGCCGTCCCGGCGGACCAGCACGAAGCGGCTGGCCATCCCGGGCCCGGAGCGGTTCGCCGACATCAAGCGCGGCTCGGGCAAGCAGAAGGTGGCCACCACGCAGGCCTTCGTCCGTCTGCTCAAGGACGTGATGAAGGACAAGGAGTTCGGCAAGCGTTGGGTGCCGATCATCCCGGACGAGGCCCGCACCTTCGGTCTCGACTCGATCTTCCCGACCGCGAAGATCTACTCGCCGCACGGCCAGCGCTACACCTCGGTCGACCGCGAGCTGTTCCTGTCGTACAAGGAGTCGACCTCCGGGCAGATCCTGCACGAGGGGATCAACGAGGCCGGTTCGGTGGCCTCGTTCACCGCGGCCGGCTCGGCGTACGCCACGCACGACGAGCCGATGATCCCGATGTACATCTTCTACTCGATGTTCGGGTTCCAGCGGACCGCCGACGGGCTGTGGGCAGCGGCCGACCAGATGGCCCGGGGCTTCCTCCTCGGCGCCACGGCGGGTCGGACCACGCTCAACGGTGAGGGCCTTCAGCACGAGGACGGGCACTCGCTGCTGATCGCCGCCACCAACCCGGCAGTGGTCGCGTACGACCCGGCGTTCGCGTACGAGATCGCGCACATCCTGGAGCAGGGTCTGCACCGGATGTACGGGGACGCGCAGGAGAACGTCTTCTACTACCTGACGGTCTACAACGAGCCGACGCTGCAGCCGGCCGAGCCGGCCGACGTGGACGTTGAGGGCCTGCTCAAGGGCATCTACCGCTACTCGCCGGCACCGCAGGTCGACGGCCCGAAGGCCAACCTGCTCGCCTCGGGCACCGGGATGCAGTGGGCGCTCAAGGCCCAGCAGCTGCTCGCCCAGGACTGGGGGGTGGGTGCCGACGTCTGGTCGGTGACCTCCTGGACCGAGCTGCGCCGCGACGCGGTGGAGACCGAGGAGTACAACCTCCTCAACCCGGGCGCCGAGGCGAAGGTTCCGTACATCCAGCAGAAGCTGGCCGAGGCGGACGGGCCGAAGGTCGCGGTCAGCGACTTCATGCGTGCGGTACCGGATCTGATCGCCCGCTGGGTACCCGGCGACTACACGTCGCTCGGCACCGACGGGTTCGGCATGTCGGACACCCGGCACGCGCTGCGCCGGCACTTCCACGTCGACGCGGAGTCGATCGTGGTGGCCACGCTGCGGCAGCTCGCCCGCAGCGGCGCGGTGGCGATCACGGTGCCGGCCGAGGCCGCCAAGAAGTACGCGATCGACGACGTCAACGCCGCCCCGGTCGGCGAGACCGGCGGCGACAGCTAAGACCCAGCACGACCGCAGAAGGGCCCGGCGCATCAGCGCCGGGCCCTTCTGCGGCTACGGCCCAACCCAACTGCGGTCGGGGGTACGGAGCGGCGGTGGTCCGGGGGCCCTGGCGGGGATCCGGACCACCGCCGTCGCGGGTGACGCCGGGAGGATGGGCGCTCGTCAGCCGACGGCGGCCAGGTCGGTGAGCCGGGCCAGCGAGTCCTCCAGGTCGGCGCCGACCCGACGCAGTCCGAGGCGCAGCATGGCCGCCTTGACCGGGCCGGCCGGCCAGCGGACCACGATGAGGCGCACGATGGTCCCGCCCTCCTCCTCGTCTCCGGTGAGCTGGACGTAGATCTCGGTGCGCGCCTCCGCCCGAGATCCAGCGCCCTTGGCTCGTTCCCGCCAGCCGATCAGCGTCGGCTCCTGGTAGGCGATCACCTCGGCCTCATGCGCCGAGCCGCGCCCAGCCTGGACGAGTTGTCGCCGCCCGAAGCCCTCTCCCGAGAGCACTTCGGCCGCTCGGACCCCGGCCAGCCAGGCCGGCAACTGCTCGGCCCGCTGCACGACATCCCAGACCACTTCAATTGGCGCCGCCACGTGCGCACTGCGTTCCACGAGGATCATTTCCGTCTTTCCTCCGGTGAGGACATCCCACGATATCGGCACTCTATGCGCTAAATCGGACTTACCCGGACGGGTTCGGAAAAAGACACGCCGATCAACCATTGCGGATTACGCCAGGGCGGCCTATGGCGCATTCATCAAGAGCGCTTTAAAGTCCCGAACACGTTTCACGTTGACCGGGAGGGCGCATGTCGACCGCACCGATGCCCCAGTTCCCCACCGGCTTCCGCTGGGGCGTCTCCACATCGGCCCACCAGATTGAGGGGGCCACCACCGCCGACGGTCGCGCTCCGTCCATCTGGGACACCTTCGCGCGCTCCCCCGGGCGGATCAGCGACGGCAGCAGCGGCGAGGTGGCCTGCGACCACTACCACCGACACACCGAGGACGTGGCGCTGCTGGCCGGCCTGGGCGTCTCCGCGTACCGGTTCTCCATCGCCTGGCCCCGGATCCAGCCCACCGGCGCCGGCCCGGCCAACCCGGCCGGCCTGGACTTCTACGACCGCCTGGTGGACGAGTTGCTGGCCGCCGGAGTCGACCCGGTGGCCACCCTCTACCACTGGGACCTGCCGCAACCCCTCGAAGACGCCGGCGGCTGGATGCACCGGGACACCGCCGCCCGCTTCGCCGAGTACGCCGAGAAGACCGCCGCTCGCCTCGGCGACCGGGTCCGGCTCTGGATCACCCTCAACGAGCCGTTCATCCACATGAGCCTCGGCTACGGCATGGGTGTGCACGCCCCCGGCCGGATGCTGCTGTTCGACGCCTTCCCGGTCGCCCACCACCAACTGCTCGGGCACGGGCTCGCGGTCGCCGCGCTGCGGACCCACACCGCCAGCCCGGTGGCCATCGCCAACAACTACTCCCCGGTGCGGGTGCTCGGCGACCGCGACGCCGACCGGGCCGCCGGGGCCGCGTACGAGGCGCTGCACAACCGGCTCTTCACCGACCCGCTGCTCGGCCGCGGCTATCCGGAGCTGCCCGGCTTCGATCCGAGCGTCATCCACCCCGGCGACCTCGACACGATCGCCGCGCCGATCGACGTGCTCGGGGTCAACTACTACAACCCCACCGGCGTACGGGCGGCCGAGGAGGGCTCACCCCTGCCGTTCGACCTCGTGCCGCTGGACGGCTACCCGCGTACCGCCTTCGACTGGCCGGTGGACCCCGAGGGGCTACGCGAGCTGCTCGGCTGGCTCCGCGACACCTACGGCGACGCGCTGCCGCCCATCGAGATCACCGAGAGCGGCTGCGCGTACGACGACGCGCCCGACGCCGACGGGCAGGTGGCCGACCCGGAACGGATCGCGTACCTCGACGGGCACCTGCGGGCGGTCCGGGCCGCCATCGACGACGGGGTGGACGTCCGCGGGTACTTCGTCTGGTCGCTGCTGGACAACTGGGAGTGGGCCGAAGGGTTCACCAAGCGCTTCGGGCTGGTACACGTCGACTACCCCACCCAGACCCGTACGCCGAAGTCGTCGTACACCTGGTTGCGGGACGTGATCGCGGCCAGCCGGCCGGGGTCGGCGCGGTGACCACCCTCGACCCGACACCGGCGTCGCTGCCGGGGGCGCTCGCCGAGCCGACGGTGCCGGTGCGGCGCAGCTGGATCGGCTTGATCTTCGCGGCCAACCTCGGCGTGTGGATGGCGTTCTTCACGCCCATCCAGGTGCTGCTGCCGCAGCAGATCGAACAGATCGCGCCCGGCGACAAGGAGAACATGCTGGCCGTGGTCACCGGCCTCGGCGCGTTGGCCGCGGTGCTCGCCAACCCGTTGGCGGGCGCGCTCTCCGACCGGACCTGCCTGCGCATCGCCGGCCGCGAGTTCGGCCGTCGGCACGTCTGGACGGCGGGCGGGGCGGTGCTCGGCGCGGCGGCCCTGGTGCTGCTGGCCCAGCAGCGGACCATCCTCGGCGTCGCCCTCGGCTGGGTCGCCGCGCAGGTCTGCTTCAACGCGATGCTGGCCAGCCTCAGCGCCGCCATCCCCGACCGGGTCCCGGTGCGCCAGCGCGGCGGCGTCTCGGGGTGGGTGGGCATCCCGCAGGCGCTCGGGTTGGTGCTCGGCGCGGTGCTGGTCACCGCAGTGGTCACCGGCAACGCCGCCGGCTACCTGGCCATCGCCGTGGCCGTCCTGCTGCTGTCGCTGCCGTTCGCGCTGCTCACCCCCGACGAACCGCTGCCGCGTACCCATCGGCCGGCGATCCGGACGCGGGCGCTGCTGGCCTCGATGTGGATCAGCCCTCGCCGGCACCCGGATTTCGCCTGGGCCTGGATCACCCGGTTCCTGGTCCAGTTGGGCAACGCCCTGGGCACCCTCTACCTGCTGTACTTCCTCAGCGACGGGGTGCGCCACCCCGACCCCGAGGGCGGCCTGCTGGTGCTGATCCTGCTCTACACGCTCGGGATGATGCTGACAGCCGTGGTCGCCGGCCGGCTGTCCGACCGTTCCGGCCGCCGCAAGATCTACGTGATCGTCTCCGGGCTGATCATGGCGGTGGCGGCGCTGCTGCTCGCTGTCGCGCCGGTCTGGCCGATGGCGATCGTCGCGGCGCTGCTACTCGGTGCCGGCTACGGCGTCTACCTCTCGGTGGACGCCGCGTTGATCACCCAGGTGCTGCCCCGGGCCACCGACCGGGCCAAGGACCTGGGCGTCATCAACATCGCCAACTCTGCGCCGCAGGTGCTCGGCCCGGCGCTCTCCGCCCCGCTCGTGGTGTACCTGGGCGGCTATCCCACGCTCTACGCGGTCACCGCCGTGGTCACCCTGCTCGGCAGCGCGCTGGTCGTCAAGATCCGCTCGGTCCCCTGAGCCCTGGGGGGCGGTGGCGGAATGCAGTCGCGGACCGCCGTAGGCTGGGGGACGTGACAGTACGTGTGCGCTTCGCCCCTTCCCCGACCGGTATGTTCCACGTCGGCGGCGCCCGCTCGGCGCTGCAGAACTGGATCTACGCCAAGCAGCAGGGCGGCGTGTTCGTGCTGCGCATCGAGGACACCGACGCGGCACGCAACAAGCCCGAGTGGACCGAGGGCATCCTCTCCGCGCTGGACTGGATCGGGATCTCCCGGGGCAGCTACGAGGGCCCGTACTTCCAGTCGGCCAACGCCGGGGAGCACCGGGCCGCCGCCGCGCGCCTGTACGAGTCGGGCCGCGCCTACTACTGCGACTGCACCCGCGAGGACGTGCAGGCCCGCACCGGCTCGCAGTACCAGGGCTACGACGGCTACCACCGCGACCGTGACCTCGGCCCCGGCCCCGGGCACGCCCTGCGCTTCCGTACGCCCGACGAGGGCGCGACAGTGGTGGTCGACCTGATCCGCGGTGAGCCCACGTTCGAAAACAAGCTCATCGAGGACTTCGTCATCGCCCGGGGTGACGGCTCGCCGGTCTTCCTGCTGGCCAACGTCGTCGACGACATGACGATGGGGATCACCCACGTGATCCGGGCCGAGGAGCACCTGCCCAACACCCCCAAGCAGCAGCTGCTCTGGGAAGCCCTCGGGGTCAAGCCGCCGATCTGGGCACACGTGCCGGTGGTGGTCAACGAGAAGCGGCAGAAGCTCTCCAAGCGCCGGGACAAGGTCGCCCTGGAGGCGTACCGCGACGAGGGCTACCTGGCCGGCGCGATGCGCAACTACCTCATGCTGCTCGGCTGGGCCCCCTCCGGCGACCGGGAGATCGTTCCCTGGTCGGTCATCGAGGACGAGTTCCGGCTGGACGAGGTCAACCTCTCCTCAGCGTTCTTCGACGAGAAGAAGCTGCGCGCGTTCAACGGCGAGTACATTCGCGCGCTCCCGGCGGCCGAGTTCATCGACGCCTGCCAGCCGTGGCTGACCGGCACCGGGACCATCGCGCCCCCGCCGTGGCAGCCGGAGGAGTTCGACGCCGACGCGTTCGCCGCCGTGGCACCGCTGGCCCAGACACGGATCGCGGTGCTCAGCGAGATCGTGCCGAACGTCGACTTCCTCTTCCTGGCCTCACCGCTGATCGACGAGGCCGCCTGGACCAAGACGATGAAGGACGGTTCCGCCGAGCTGCTGGACGACGCCGTCGCGGCGTTCGAGGCGCTGGAGTCCTGGGACGCCGAGTCGTTGAAGTCGACGCTGGAGGCGGTCGGCGCCGAGCGGGGCCTCAAGCTCGGCAAGACGCAGGCGCCAGTGCGGGTCGCGGTCACCGGTCGCACAGTGGGTCTGCCGCTGTTCGAGTCGCTGGAGGTGCTCGGCCGCGAGCGCACCCTGACCCGAATCCGCGCCGCCCGCCTACGCCTGGTCTAACCCCCCCCGGTCCCCGCCCCCGCGCGCCGCTCCCACCTCCCAGCGCGTCGATCTTGCAATTTCGGTTGTCGACATGGGTGGAATGCCCCTTGTGTCGGGACAGGACGTGCAAGATCGCGGAGCAGGGCCAGCTCGGCCCCGGGAACGATGATGCCCGGTCGGATTCGGGACCGACCGGGCATCAGATGATCGACTAGGCGGTGTCTCGGCGGCGGCGGAAAAACAGGCCGGCCGCGAGTGCGGCGAGCAGCAGCAGGCCGCCGACAGCCCAGATCCACCAGCGGCTGCCGGAGTCGGACTGCTCCGAGGCGGCCGGCACCGGGGAGGCCGTCGAGCTGCCGGGTGCCGCCGACGGCGAGCCGGCGGAGGGTACGCCGACGGCCGACGCGCCAGCCGAGGGCGAGCTCGCCGGGTTGGTTCCGGCGGTGGCCGACGGCGAGGCAGTGGGGTCGGCTGCGGTGCCGGTGGTGAGGGTGAACCGCACCTCGCCCTTCACCGGGTGCCCATCAGACGACGCGAGCTGGTAGCCGACGATGTAGAGCCCGGCTGCGGCCGGCTTGAACGGCACCCGCACCCGACTGCCGTCGAAGGCGGGAGTCCCGCCAGCGACCACATTGTCCGGTCCGGTTATTGTGATCTTCGTCGTAGTCGGCGACGGCTTGGCGAGGAACCGCAGCTCGACCCGGGCGGGTGCCGACGCCACGCGGGCGCCGTCGCGCGGGTTGCTGCCGGTCAGCTGGTTGTGGGCGGCGGCCGGAGTCGCCGGCACCAAAAACGACACACCGAACGCCACGCCGAGCACCACTGGCACGACCCGCACCGTACGTGTAACCCTGCCCCCCATGAACCCCTCCGTAAGGGTACGATCCGCCCGCTGATCAAACGGCTCCTCATTAGTCGAGCAGAGATCGCAGATAGTTCCAATTACTGTTCCGAAAGCTGCAACTCATCGACGTTCTGCGGAGTCTGTAGGAGTGGACGCGACCATCCGGTCGATGCCACACCGGCAGGTCGGTCCAGACGTTACGACGAAGCCATCCATCGAACGGGGCGAGGAGGCGGGATGGTCCGACACGTGAGGCGGTTGGCCGCCGTGTTGGCGGGCACGCTGGCGGTAGCACTGCTGTCGCTTGGCACCGCCGGCTCGGCCTCGGCGGCGCCGAAGCCGGCACCCGCCGGAGTGGACATCACCGGCACGGGGCTGCCTGCACCGCTGCGGTTGCGCGCGGAGAAGGAGCCCGCTCTCGTGGGCGCGGTCATCGACCAGGTCAACTTCCTCGCGCGCACCGGCATGCCGACCGGTCCGAAGGCAGCCAACCTCGGTCCGAAGTACACCGTCGTGGTGCTCGCCGGCGAGACGCCGAAGCAGACCTACGACCTCTACCCCAAGGCGATCGGCGGCCCTCGCGTCTTCCGCCCGGCGAAGCAGCCGGACGGCCGGAAGACCAGCGCCGGCTGGTTCCTGGGTCGGCTCAGCATGTCCGAGACCCTGCGCACCGCCGGTGTGCCGCTGGAGCGGCAGTTCGACACGGTCAGTGGCGGCGCGGGCGGCGGTGAGCGCGTTCTCCCGGAGGACACGCTCGACCCGGCGAAGGACCTCGACGAGGCGCTCGGCGACCTGCAACGCCTGCTGCTGCTCAACGTCGGCGTGATGCTGACCATCACCGTCGGCCTCGCCGGGATCGCCCTGCTGATCCGCAGGCGCACGCGCTGAGCTGGCGCACGCGCTGAGCTGGCGCACGCGCTGAGCTGGCGCACGTACTGAGGTCACGCTTTCGCTGACCCGCAGCGACACGCGACGGTCCGACGCACTCGCTGGTCAGCGGGTGCGTCGGCCGACCGGGCACCGCAACTCGGTGTTCAACACCAGCGGCGCGGTGGGCGCTCCCGGCGGGTGGCTCGTGGACGCGGTCGGACCGCGCCGTGCCGGTGCGCCCCGGCCCAGCCTGAAAGTTCACTGAGGCAACCAGCGGGAACGTCCGAGTCGGGCTCGGCAGAGCGCTGGCGCGGCAGCACGGGCTCGTCGTCGATGCGCCCCGGCAGCGGCTCCACCGGGTGCGATGGCGCACCGCCGACCGGCCGGCGGGGCTTGCCAGCCGCCTGCGGGTCGTGGTGCCCCGGCCGGCAGGGCTCGCCCTGGGCGCAGCCGTGCTCGGCCTCCCCGTGCGCCATCCCCGGTCTCCTCACGCTCGCCTCACCCTCGAATGCTTCCCGAGGTGCCCTGTCACCGTACTGGCCGGGACCGACGGGCCGCGCGCAGCGTACCCGGGGTCCGGACCGGCCGGTCCCCGGAGACGCCGTTGAGCGCGGGAGCCGGTTACGCAGTTCACAGCTTCTTTTCGTGTGGTTCACCGTGAGGTCCGGCGGCCCGGCGGTCAGCGGGCGCGGTGAGCCTCCAGGTCGGCGCGGGCGAAGAGCGCCCGCAGTGCCAGCGCGGCCAGGGTTTCCACATCGGTCATGATGATCATCATTGGGCTGACGAGGCGCGGCCCGCGTACCCCTTTCGGCGCATGTCGCAGGCGGCGGTCTCCTCCCCCGGTCGGACTCCGACCCGGTGCGACTGTGGTGGGATCGGGGCATGCGTCCGCCACCGTGGCTCGGCTCCGGCACCCGCGGCCGGGACCTGGCGCTGGCCGGGGCGTCGCTGGCCGGCGGGCTGGTGCTGTGGACCCTGGGTTGGCAACCGCAGATTCGTCCGCACCCGGACGTGCCCGCGGTCCTGTTCCTGCCGTCGCTGCTGGCGATGTGCGTCGCGGTGGGCCTGCGTCGCGCCGCCCCGCGTGCCAGCCTCGCCGTCGGCACCGTGGCAGTGGTGGTGGACATCGCGCTCGGGGGCTCGCTGGGCGCGATCCTGATCTACACGCAGGTCCTCTACGACGCCTGTGTCTACGGTCCGCCGCGGCTGTGGCGGTGGCTGCTGCGGGCGACCATCGGGCTGAGCGTGCTCGGTGCGGTCGTCGGCGTGATCCTCACCGACCAGTGGAGCGGGGTGGCCATCGGCGTGCTGGTGGTGCTCGTCGGCCTCCTGCCGGTCCTGACCGGCATCAGCGTGCGGCAGTACCGCGATCAGGCCGCCGCCGAGCGGGCGCGGGCCGAGCAGACCGCCCGGCTGGTCGAGTTGGACCGTCGGCAGGCGGTCAGCGCCGAACGGGCCCGGATGGCCCGGGAGCTGCACGACGTGGTCGCGAACCATCTCAGCGCGGTGGCCATCCACGCCACCGCAGTGCTCTCCGTACCCGGGTTGGATCGCGGTCAGGTGGAGTCGGCGTTGCGGGTGATCCGGGAGAGCAGCGTGCAGGGCCTCGCCGAGATGCGTCAGATGATCGAGGTGCTGCGCGAGCCGGGGACCAGCGCCGACCCGGCCGCGCCGGAGGTGGTCATCGCGCGGTTGGCCGAGGCGGACGGACTGGTCGACCGGGCCCGGGCTGCCGGCCTCGCGGTGCGGGTCCGGACCGATGGCACGCCGGGCGCGTTGCCGGTGGGGGTGGACCTCGCCGCGTACCGGATCGTGCAGGAGTCTCTGACGAACGCGCTCAAGCACGGTACGGGTGAGGCGGAGCTGACGATCGCGTACCGGCCGGCCGAGGTGGTGCTGACTGTGGAGAACCCGGTGCGTGGGGGCGGGGCCGGGCTGCCGGGCGCCGGGGCCGGGCTGATCGGCATGCGGGAGCGGGCCACGCTGCTGGCCGGCCGGTTCACCGCCGGGCCGCACGACGGCCGTTGGCAGGTGCGGGCGGCCCTGCCCACCGGGGAGGGCGGGTGACCGGGCCGGCGCGGCCGTCGGACGACACGGCACCGGCGACGGTACGGGTGGTGCTCGCCGACGACCAGCCGGCGGTACGGGCCGGACTGGCCCTGATCCTGAACGGCTCAGCGGGCGTCGAGGTGGTCGGCGAGGCGGCCGACGGCGACGCCGCGGTGCGCCTGTGCCGGGAGTTGCGACCCGACGTGGCGGTGCTGGATGTGCGGATGCCGCACCGGGACGGGATCTCCGCGACCCGGGCGATCGTCAGCGAGGGGCTCGCCGACGTGCTGGTGCTCACCACCTTCGACCTGGACGAGTACGTCTTCGGGGCGTTGCGGGCCGGGGCGGCCGGGTTCCTGCTCAAGGACACCGACGCCGACGGCCTGGTCGGCGCGGTGCGGACGGTGGCGCGGGGCGACGGCTTCATCGCGCCCACTGTGACCCGTCGGTTGATCACCGCCTTCGCGGCCACCGCGCCGGGTGCGTCGGCGGACGCGCGGGCCGCGCTGGACACCCTCACCCCGCGTGAGCGTGACGTGTTGGCCTGCCTCGGGTTGGGCCTGTCCAACCAGCAGATCGCCGATCGACTGGTGCTGGCGGAGAGCACCACGAAGACCCATGTGAGCCGGATCCTGGCGAAGCTGGACCTACGCAGCCGGGTGCAGGCCGCCATCCTGGCCCAGGAGGTGGGCCTGCCCGCTCCCCCGCAGTCGTGAGACGGGCCCGCTGGGTGCGCGGCGGACCGGTGCCGGCGTGGTTGGCCTGCTCACGACGTGTCAGGCTAGGGCGGTGAGCACGCCGGGCGGTGGGGAGCTGTCGGCCACGCTGCGCCGGATCGAACGATCGGCGGGGGCGTTGGCCACCTCCAGCGTGGCCCGGATGGACGAGACGCTGCCCTGGTTCCGGGCGCTGCCGGCCGACCAGCGTTCCTGGGTGATGCTGGTGGCGCAGGCGGGCGCGAGGTCGCTGGTGCAGTGGCTGCGCGAGGGCGGCGGCACCGCGGACAGCACCCAGGAGGTCTCGGACGAGGTCTTCGCCGCCGCCCCGCAGGCGCTGGCCCGGTCGATCACCCTCCAGCAGACCGTGGCGTTGATCAAGGTGACCATCGACGTGGTCGAGGAGCAGGTGTCGCACCTGGCCGCCGAGGGTGAGGAGCAGCAGCTACGCGAGGCGGTGCTGCGCTTCTCCCGGGAGATCGCGTTCTCCGCCGCCCGGGTGTACGCGCGGGCCGCCGAGTCGCGCGGCGCCTGGGACGCCCGGTTGCAGGCGCTGCTCGTCGACGCGCTGTTGCGGGGTGACTCGCCGGACGTCCTGGCCAGTCGGGCCGCCGCTCTCGGCTGGGCGGACGCGCCGCCGGTGGCGGTGGCTGTCGGTCGGTCGCCCGGCGGCGAGGTCTCCGCGGTGCTGCACGTGGTCTACCGGCAGGCCCGCCGCATCGGCGTGGAGGTGATCGGCGGCGTCCACGGCGACCGGCTGGTGATCGTGCTGGGCGGCGCACCTGACCCGCTGACCGCCACCGCGAAGCTGCTGAGCGCGTTCGGGGACGGCCCGGTGGTGGTCGGTCCCGCCGTACCGAGCCTGGACGAGGCGACCGAGTCGGCGCGGGCCGCGCTGTCCGGCTTTCGGGCCGCACCGGCCTGGCCGAGCGCGCCCCGGCCGGTGCCGGCCGGGGACCTGCTGCCGGAGCGGGCCCTCGCCGGCGACACCGAGGCCCGTCGGCGGCTGCGTCACGATGTGTACGCGACGCTGGTGCGCGCAGGTGGGGAGCTGCTGGCCACCCTGGACGCCTTCCTGGCGGCCGGTGGCACCTTGGAGAGCGCGGCCCGGGCGCTGTTCGTGCACCCGAACACGGTGCGCTACCGGTTGCGCCGGATCGCCGAGGTGACCGGGTTCTCGCCACTGTCGCCGCGCGACGCGTTCGCCCTTCAGGTCGCGCTGACCGTGGGTCGGTTGGATCCGGTCGCCCCGCTGGCCTCGCCGGTCCCGACTCAGACAATGACCCCGGCTACCCGGAAATCCGCCCAAACCGAGGATGATCCCCGCCGATCTTTGTAGGAAACCTCTAAAGGTCCTAGTGTGGTTTGGTCGAAGGCGGCACCGCGTTACCCGCCATTATCCGGGAGAGTCATAGACGTGCTCGCCGTACTTAGTCCCGGCCAGGGTTCTCAGAAACCCGGCTTCCTGACCCCCTGGCTCGACCTGACCGGCACTGAGGCGCGACTGCGCGACTGGTCGGCGTTGGCCGGGGTCGACCTGCTGCACCTGGGCACCAACGCCGACGCCGACGAGATCAAGGACACCGCCCGCACCCAGCCGTTGCTGGTCGCCGCGGCGTTGCTCGCGGCCGAGCACCTGCCGCTGGACGGCGTCGCCGTCACCGCCGGCCACAGCGTCGGCGAGTTGGGTGCCGCCGCCCTGGCCGGTGTGCTGTCGGCCGACGCCGCGATCACCCTGGCCGGCGTGCGCGGCCGGGAGATGGCCGCCGCGTGTGCGCTGGAGCCGACCGGAATGGCCGCGGTGCTCGGTGGTGATCCCGACGAGGTGATCGCCGCGATCGAGGCGAACGGGCTCTACCCGGCCAACCGCAACGGCGCCGGGCAGATCGTCGCCGCAGGCGCCCTGGACGGGCTCGACAAGCTCGCCGCCGCGCCGCCCACCCGGACCCGGATCATCCGACTCCAGGTGGCCGGCGCCTTCCACACCCCGTACATGGCTCCGGCGGAGACCGCGCTCGCCGCTGAAGCCGCCGGGATCACCCCGGCGAACCCGGCCCGCACCCTGCTGTCGAACCTCGACGGCACCGCTGTCGACGACGGCGCGGCAATGGTGCAGCGCCTCGTTCGTCAGGTCACCGCGCCGGTGCGCTGGGACCTGTGCATGCGTACGCTGGCCGACCTCGGGGTCACCGGCGTGATCGAACTACCCCCGGCCGGCACCCTCGCCGGTCTGGTCAAGCGGGAACTCAAGGGCGACGGCGCCCCGGAGATCGTCACCCTCAACACCCCGGACGACCTGCCGGCCGCACGGGACCTGATCGCCCGTATCGGAGGCCGTTCATGACTGGCAGTCGCATCGTCTCGATGGGGCACTACCAGCCCTCCCGGGTGGTGACCAACGACGACATCGCCCAGCTCGTCGACACCAACGACGAGTGGATCCGTGACCGGGTCGGCATCGTCAGCCGGCGGATCGCCGACAGTGAGACGGTCGCCGACATGGCCGCCGCGGCTGCCGGCAAGGCACTGGCCAACTCGGGCCTGACCGCCGCCGACATCGACCTGGTCGTGGTCGCCACCTGCTCCTCCATCGACCGCAGCCCCAACGTGGCCTGCCGGGTCGCCGGCAAGCTGGGCATCACCGCGCCGGGCGCGTTCGACCTCAACACCGCCTGCTCGGGCTTCGCGTACGCGCTGGGCACCGTCGACCACGCCATCCGGGCCGGGGCGTCGCGCAACGCGATCGTCATCGGCGCGGAGAAGCTGTCCGACTTCACCGACTGGACCGACCGCTCCACCTGCATCATCTTCGCCGACGGGGCCGGTGCCGCGGTGGTCTCCGCCACCGCCGACGACGAGCCGACCGGGATCGGCCCGGTCGTCTGGGGTTCGGTGCCGGACAAGAGCGACGCGGTCCGCATCGAGGGCTGGCGCCCGTACATCCAGCAGGAGGGGCAGGCGGTGTTCCGCTGGGCCACCACCGCCATCGCGCCGCTCGCGCTACAGGCCTGCGAGCGGGCCGGGGTCGACCCGTCGGAGCTGGCCGCGTTCGTGCCGCACCAGGCCAACGCCCGGATCATCGACGGCATCGCCAAGCGGCTCAACATCCCCGACGCGATCATCGCGAAGGACATCGTCGAGTCCGGCAACACCTCCGCGGCGAGTGTGCCGCTGGCCCTGTCCAAGCTGGTCGAGCGCCGGGAGGTGCCCTCGGGCGCACCGGTGCTGCTGTTCGGCTTCGGCGGTGGCCTGACCTACGCCGGTCAGGTCGTCCGCTGCCCCTGATGACCCCCTCGGGCGCGTACGCGTCCAGGATTGGCGGTCGGCGACGCCGGCCGCCGGAGAAACCCCGATGAAAGGAACCAACCGCAATGACCCGTGACGAGATCACCACCGGCCTCGCCGAGATCCTCGAAGAGGTTGCCGGGGTGAACCCGGACGACGTGGCCGAGGGGAAGTCCTTCACCGACGACCTCGACGTCGACTCGCTCTCCATGGTTGAGGTCGTGGTCGCGGCCGAGGAGAAGTTCGGCGTCAAGATCCCGGACAACGAGGTGCAGAACCTGAAGACCGTCGGCGACGCTGTCAGCTACATCGCGGCGCAGTCCTGATCATGAGTCGTCCAGACGTCGTCGTCACCGGGCTCGGCGCGACGACCCCGCTTGGCGGGGACGTCGCGTCGACCTGGGACGCAATGCTCGCCGGCCGCTCCGGGGTGAGTGCCCTCACCCAGGAGTGGGCCGAGCAACTGCCGGTCCGGATCGCCGCCCAGCTGGCCGTGGAGCCGTCCGAGGTGCTGGACCGGGTCCGCCTGCGCCGCCTGGACCGTTCCGAGGCGATCGCGATCATCGCGGCGCAGCAGGCCTGGGCGGACGCCGGCCTCGCCGGCTCCGACCTCGACGGGGAGCGGTTGGCCGTCAGCGTCGGCTCCGGCATCGGTGGTGCCACCACACTGCTCGCCCAGGACGACATCCTGGAGGCCTCCGGGCCACGGCGGGTCTCCCCGCACACCATCCCGATGCTGATGCCGAACGGTCCGGCCGCCTGGGTCGGGCTGGAGCTGGGCGCCAAGGCCGGCGTGCACTCGGTGGCCAGCGCCTGCGCCACCGGCGCCGAGGCGATCGCCCTCGGTCTGGACATCATCCGCTCCGGTCGGGCCGACGTGGTGGTGGCCGGCGGCACCGAGGCGGTCATCCACCCCCTGCCCATCGCCGGCTTCAGCTCGATGCGGGCCATGTCGACCCGCAACGACGACCCGGAGCGGGCCTCCCGCCCATGGGACCGGGGCCGGGACGGCTTCGTCCTCGGCGAGGGCGCCGGCATCGTGGTGCTGGAGCGGGCCGAGCACGCCGCGGCCCGGGGCGCCCGGGTGTACGCGCGCCTCGCCGGCGCCGGCATCACCTCCGACGCGTACGACATCGTGCAGCCGCACGCCGAGGGCGAGGGCGCGATCCGGGCCATCGCCAAGGCGATCGCCGACGCGGACGTGGCGAAGCGGGACATCGTGCACGTCAACGCGCACGCCACCTCGACCCCGGTCGGGGACATGCTGGAGATCGGTGGGCTGCACAAGGCGCTCGGCGACCACCCGGTGCTGACCGCGACGAAGTCGATGACCGGTCACCTGCTCGGTGCGGCCGGTGCGCTGGAGTCGATCGCCACCATCCTGGCGATCCGCGACAGTGTCGTCCCTCCGACGATCAACCTCGACGACCCCGAGCCAGGCCTCACCCTGGATGTCGCCGCGCACAAGGCCCGTCACATGGAGATCCCGGCCGCGTTGAACAACGCGTTCGGCTTCGGCGGCCACAACGTGGCTCTGGTCTTCGCCCGCCCCTGAGATCCTGCGAAAGGGCCCCTCCTCGTCGAGAGGAGGGGCCCTTTCGTCGTTCAGCCCTGGTTGCGGGGGTGCTGCTTCGCGGTGCGCTCGTTGCCGTGGCGGTAGTTGCCGGTCCAGCGGGCCATCACCAGCTGCGGGTCGTCGTCGACCTCGGCCAGGAACTCGGCGGCCCGAGCGCCGCGCAGCGTGCCGGCGACCCGGCCGTGGTGGGTGATCACCACGGTGCCGTCCGCCCGTCGTACGTGCCGGAATCCTGCTGCCGCTCCCATGGGGTGAGGCTGTCAGACCGATCGGCGCGGAGGCGACCGGATTTCCGTCGCGGCACTCGATCCCGATTGACGTCGAGGGACCGCGCGGCTTAGATGGGCCGACTGAAGATCGACTGACGGGGATCACCACAATGGACGCTCGTACCCGCGTCGCCGTGTCGGCGGCGCTCATCCTCGGCCTGCTGGCCGGCTGCGGCGACGACGCCGCCGCTCCCGCCGGGCCCGCGGCCGGCGACCCGACCCCGCAGGCCACGGGCGAGCCCTGGTACGACGAGACGACCCCCGCCGCGTCCGGCGGCACCACCGGCGGCGCCGGTTCCCCCTGCCCGGTACCGGTGACGTTTCCGCTGGCCGACGGGTGGACGGCGAAGGCTGTCGAGCCTCCCAAGGGTGAGCTGGCCGAGCTGGTCGGCGAGGCGCTCACCAAGCGCGGCGGCACCACAGTGCGTTGCGAGGTGGACGGCCGGCCGGCCGGCGGCGGGTTCCTGCGGATCTGGGCGACGGACACGCCGACTGCCGCTCCGCGCGCCGCGCTGGAGAGCTTCGCCGCGGGAGCCGGCGAGACGGTCACCGGCCAGCAGTTCCGCGATCTCCGCGCCGGCGGCCTCGACGCCACCGAGATGACCTGGCTCGCCACCAGTCCGCTGGCCGAGGAGGAGGCGGCGCGCAACTGGGCGCTGGCCGTTCAGTCGGCGGGGCAGACGCTGGTCTTCGCGGTCAACGAGGGCCTGATCACCGAACGGACCGACGTGCTGCCGGCGTACCGGCTCGCGGTGCGCGGACTCACCGCTGCCGGCTGAGGTGGACCCGGTCGGGTCAGTTGCTGGCGCAGGTCGTCGCGGGAAGTCCGGGAACGGTCACCGGGGACCGGCCGCCCGGCCGGGCCTTGCCGGCGAGCACGGCGGCCAGGGCTGTCATCGATGCCCGGCTGGACGAGTACGTGGCCAGCAGCCTCGGTGACTTCGCGTCGGCCAGCACGTACGGGGTGTCCATGGCGACGGTGATCGCCGCGTCGGGGCTCAGGTCCTTGGCGCCGTCGCCGTAGCCCACCAGGTGCACGACAGTGCCGCCGCTGGGCTTGACCTGCACTCCGGCGGCGGTCAACGCGGCGGTGAGGGTGGCCCGGGTGCCGTCCCGACCGCCGGACGAGGTGACGGTGACCGGCCCGCGTACCGCTGGGCCGCAGGCGCCCCGCAGCACGGTGACGGCGGCAGCGGCCAGCGCGTCGGCCGCCGCCCGGTGCGCCGGGGCGTTGAGCGTGGACATCTGCGCCGACGGCAGCTCGGCGAGCTGGAACTTCATCGTCAGCACCCGGGTGACCGCGTCGACCAGCCGGGTCCGGGGCAGCGACCCGCCGCGCAGCGCGGCGAGCAGCCCGTCGTACGCCTGACCGACGTTCGGGGTCATCAGGATGAGGTCGTTACCGGCGTTGAGCGCCCGGACCGCCGCCTCGCCGGGAGCCCAGCGCATCGCGGGCGGCATGTTCATCCCGTCGGTGATCACCACGCCCTTGAAGCCGAGTTGGCCGCGCAGGACGTCGGTGAGCAGCTTGTGCGAGAACGTCGCCGGGGTCCCCGGGTCGATCGCGCGCGCGTCCAGGTGACCGGACATCACGGCCATCGCGCCCGCGTCCATTCCAGCGGTGAACGGCGGCCACGCGCCGCTCTGCAACGCCGCGGCGGACTGGGTCAGCACCGGAAGGTCCTTGTGCGAGTCGTCGGCGCTGTGGCCGTGCCCGGGGAAGTGCTTCAGGGTGGCCGCGACCCCGGCCGCCTGGAGGCCACGGACCGCGCCGCCCACCTGCGCGGCGGCCTGCTTCGGGTCGGAGCCGTAGGACCGGGAGCCGATCACTGCGCTGCGGGTGGCCAGCACGTCGGCCACCGGGGCGAAGTCGATGTTGATGCCCATCGCGGCCAACTCGGCGCCGGCGGCCCGCCAGGCGGCCTCGGTGAGCTTCGGGTCACCGGCCGCGCCGGCCGCGAGGGCGCTGGGCAGCACCGTGACACCGTCGGTCACGCGGGTGACGACCCCGTACTCCTGGTCGGTGCCGATGAGCAGCGGCGCCGAACCGGCGGCGAGCCGACCGGCGGCGCTGCGCAGCCCGGTGGTGAGCTCGTGGACCTGCCTGGGGTTGTCGACGTTCGTGGTCTCCTGGTTGCCCTTGGTCGGGTCGTCGGCGCTGAAGCCGACCAGGATCAGGCCACCCAGTCGGTACTTGGCGATCATTTCGGCGGGGGTGTCCACCCCGCCGAGAGCCTGGTTGCCGGCCGCCGAGCCGGCGGAGACCTTCGTCGCCGAGTCTCCGTAGGCGTACGGCATCAGCACCTGGCCGACAAGGTCTTCGTCGGACAGCGTCGCCACCAGCGCGGCGGCGCGGCCGGCGGGGTCGCTGGCCGGCGGCGCGGGCGGGACGCTCGGGCCCGCCGACGTCCCGACGGGGCTGGGCGTCGGCGTGGGGCGCTCCGGGTCACCTGAGCAGCCGGAGAGGAGCAGGGCGGTCAGGGCGGCGACAGCGACACTGGCGCGCCACGGGCGATTCGACACGTCGCCCATCCCACCAGCTTCTCCCTTATCGGGGCAACTTGACCTTACCGGTCGTCACCGGCCCGACGGCGTACGGCCAGCGGCCCGCCGTTCGGATCAGCCGACCCGAGTGAGCAAGGTCACCGGGGCGCCGTCGCCGGCGTACCGGTAGGGCTCCAGGTCAGCGTCCCATGCCGTGCCGAGCGCCTTGTCGAGGGCGTGCGCCAGGGCCTCGGGGGCCCGGGAGGCCGCCATCAGCGCCCGGAGCCGGTCCTCGCCGAGCTGAATGTCGCCGGCCACGCCGACCGTCGCCCGGAACAGGCCACGGGCTGGCACGTACATGAATCGCTCACCGTCGGCGCCGGGACTCGGCTCCTCGGTGACCTCGAAACGGATCATGGGCCACTGCCGTAGGGCAGCAGCCAGCTCGGCGCCCGTCCCCGGACGACCGGTCCACCCGCACTCGGCCCGGCGTGCGCCGGGGTCGACGGGCTGAGCCGTCCACTGCAGGTTGACCGGCGCGGCTAGGACGCGCGCGATCGCCCACTCGACGTGCGAGCACACGGCGAGCGGGGTCGAGTGGACGTATACGACGCCACGCGTTGGCACGGTGACCTCCCGGAGAGCGAGGTGCGTCTTCCCCTACGACCTCGTCCACCCAGGTGGCTGCTGCAACACATGATGACTCCTGTGACGCATGGTGCGCCAGGGAATCGGAAAAAACGCCGGGTGGAATAGCCGGACGGGTGGTCGCCGTTGCCTCTCAGGACACCGCGACGACCAGCATGATGTCGTGGTCCTGTACAGTTCCACCGGCGGCTTATGCCGCGTTACACCTTCGCGGGCCGAGTCACGTACGACCCGCACACAGCCCCCGGACGTCTAGTCCTCCCGTACGTCTTGCAAGGAGTACCTCCGTGGCGAGCAACACCTCTAAGACCGCGCGCGCGTCAGTCCGGGCCGGCCAGGCTGGCCAGGGTGGCGCCCTCAGCGTGCTGGGCGAGTTCAAGTACCTCATCCCGCTCAACGGCGGCAAGCACGCCTACGTGCGGAACCTGACCAACGGCAAGACCGCGCACCTGCGCACGGACTCCGACGCCTTCGTCGAGGAGATCCGCGTTCTGGCCGCCGCCGGCCACGCCGCCAAGATCCGGGCGGAGATCAACAACCTGGCTGCCACCCACCCGGGTGACGGCTGGGAGGCCACCGAGAAGCGCCTGGTCGCGGCCGGCGTCTTCGAGGGCTGAGCCCTCCCCACCGCTCCAACGAACCGCCCGCCGGGAGTTCCCGGCGGGCGGTTTCGCGTGCGCGAGGATCGACTTCGGGCGGCGGCGGGGGGACGGTCCTCGGGCCAGGGCAGGGCAGCTCAGCCTGGATCGAGCAGGGCGACCTCGCCGGTGGCCAGGTCGTAGAGGCCGCCGACCACGGCCACCCGGCCGGCGGCCACCGGCCCGGCCAGCAGATCGTCCTGGCGCAGGGTGCGCACCGTACGCCGGACGTGCCGGCGGATCGCCAGCGGCAGCACCGCCGGATCGTCGATCCCCGCCTCGGTCACCGCCGGCGCGATCTCGTCCACCAGGTGCGCCAGCGACCCGCCGGGACGCTGGCCGATGCGCAGCGCCTCTACCGTGGCCTGCACCGCGCCACACCGCTCGTGGCCGAGGACCATCACCAGCGGTACGCCGAGCTGGCCGACCACGTACTCGATCGAGCCGCGGACCGCGCGATCGAGCACGTGTCCCCCGGTGCGGATCACGCAGATCGCGCCGAAGGTCTGGTCGAAGATCGCCTCCAACGGCACCCGGGAGTCGATGCAGCCCAGCACCACCGCGTACGGCTGCTGGTCGCCGGAGGCCGCGGCGGCTGCCGTGACGTCGTGTCCGTGCACCGGCTGGCCGCTGACGAACCGCCGATTGCCGGCGAGCAGGTCGGCCAGGGCGGCGCGGGGCGTACCGCCGGCCTGCCGCCCCTGCCCCGACGTCGCACCCATGGGCGCTCCCGACGACCCCATGCCGTCCAGCTTGGCCCGCCGCCGTCCGGCACGGGCGAGGTCGGGAATGTTCGCCACGGCGCGATTGGCGTGGTGTCATGGCGGGTAGCCGGTGTTACCGCCGGGTATCCCGGTGCTGGTGATACTGGGCGGCCCTGGGGAGGTGGCGATGCCGGAGCGGTTCGAGGTCGGCCTGCCAGACGGTGTACGGCTCAACGTCGAGGCGACGGGTCCGACGGACGCCCAGGTCACCGCCATCCTGCTGCACGGCTGGACGCTGGACGGGCGCGCCTGGCACCGGCAGGTCGAGGCGCTCACCGCGCCGCAGTTCGGCGATGCGGTGCGGGTGGTCGCCTACGACGCGCGGGGGCACGGCCGGTCCAGCTGCATGGCGCTGCCCACGGCCACCCTGGCCCAGTTGGGTGACGACCTGGCCGCGGTCATCGACGCGGTCGCGCCGACCGGCCCGGTGGTGCTGGTCGGGCACTCGATGGGCGGCATGACGATCATGGAGTACGCCCACCGCCACCCCGCGCACTTCGCCGCCCGTACCGCCGGCCTGGTCTTCGTCTCGACCACCGCCGAGGGGCACACGCACACCGTCTACGGGCTCTCGCCGCGGATCGCCCGGTTGATCCGGCTGGCCGAGACGACCGGCGCCGGTGTGCTGGCCCGGTGTGGCTCGTGGCGTGCTCCCCGGGCACTGCTGAACGCGCTGCGACCGAGCATCCGGTGGATGCTCTTCGGTGACCGCTGCGAGCCGGCCGACATCCGCCTGGTGACGTCGGCGGTGGCCCGGGCCTCGCTGCGTTCGATCGGCGGGTTCCGCGCCTCCATCGGCACCCAGCACCGCCTGGACACCCTCGCCGCGTTGGCCCACCTGCCGGCCGCCGCCCTGGTCGGCGACCGGGACCGGCTGACCCCACCGCCGTGCGCCGAGTCGATCGCGGCGGCTCTGCCGGCCACCGAGCTGACCGTCTGCCCAGGTGCCGGGCACATGCTGATGATGGAACGCCCGGACGAGGTGAACGCCGCGCTCACCGGCGTCGTACGACGGGTGATCGCCGAATCGCCGCCGGCCCACCTCGGCGCGTCGCCGACGGCTCACCGTGGCGCGGCCCCCGCCGAGACGGGTGCCTGAGCACGTTCGCGCACCTCGGGCGCGGCGGGTCGGGTCCGGGGCCGTACCCTTCTGCGGTTGGCCCGCGCGGTTTCCACCGCCTGCCGGCGACCTCTGAAGGAGCGTGCGTTGACCGACCAGACCGGCCTGGAGCAGGAGATCGCCGTCGAGCAACGACACCTGGACCGGGTGTACGCCCGACTGGCCGAGCTGCGGCAGTCGGCCGTCCGCGCCGAGCGTGACGGCTACCGGATGGCCCGGGTGGGCACGCACGGCGCCCTGGTCGAGCGCGACGCGATGGTCTTCCACGCCGCGCAGCGGCGGCACACCCTGGACGCCGAGCACGAGGGGCTGGTCTTCGGCCGACTGGACCTGCGCGACCGTCAGGTGCTGCACGTCGGGCGACTGGGGATCCGCGACGAGAACGCCGTCACGCTTGTCGTCGACTGGCGCGCGCCGGCCGCCGCCGCCTTCTACCAGGCCACCCCGGCGCAGCCGCTGGACGTGGTGCGGCGTCGCACCATCCAGTCCCGCGCCGAGCGGGTCACCCGGATCGAGGACGACCTGCTGGACCCGACGGCCGCCCCGGAGGGGATGACCATCGTCGGTGACGGCGCGTTGCTGGCCACCCTGTCCAAGGCCACCGGCCGGGGCATGCGCGACATCGTGGCGACCATCCAGCGGGAGCAGGACGAGGCGATCCGCTCGCCCGGTTCCGGGGTGACGATCGTCGCGGGCGGCCCCGGCACCGGCAAGACCGCTGTCGCCCTGCACCGGGCCGCGTTCCTGCTCTACTCCGACCGCAGCCGCTACGCCGGCGGCGGCATCCTGGTGGTCGGCCCGTCGTCGGTGTTCGTCGAGTACATCGGCTCCGTGCTTCCGTCGCTCGGTGAGGACACCGCGACCCTGCACTCGCTGGGCACCCTCTTCCCGGGGATGACAGCCACCCGCCCCGACCCGCCCGAGGTGGCGGCGGTCAAGGGCTCGTTGCGGATGCGCCGGGTGCTGGAGCGGGCGGCCCGCGACGCGGTGCCGGGCGGCCCGGGTGAGCTACGGCTGCTCTACCGGGGCACGCTGCTGCGGTTGGACCGGGTCGCGCTGGACCGGATCCGGGACCGTGCGCTGCAACGCGGCGCACGGCGCAACGAGGTGCGCCGGGCCGGTTTCGACGGTGTGTTCGCCGCGCTCTGGGCGCAGGCCCGTGAGCTGAGCAGCGGTCGGCTGCCGGAGCAACCGGCCTTCGAGGCGGAGATCGCCGAGCGGTCGGAGTTCCGGGAGTTCCTCAAGGCGTGGTGGCCTCGGCTGCACCCCCGGCACGTGCTCGGCTGGCTGGCGCAGCCGGACCGCCTGCGCCGGTACGCCGGGGGGATTTTCTCCTCGGCGGAGATCCGGCTGCTCAACGCCGCGTACCGGAACCTGGACTCGGCCGGGCTGACCATCGCCGACGTGGCACTGCTTGACGAGCTGGACGCGCTGCTCGGCAAGCCCGCGCAGCCGGCCCGCGCGCGACGCGACCCGTTCCAGCTCGCCGGCGGCGTCCGTGAGCTCAGCACCCTCGGTGAACGGCAGCGGGCCGCCCGCGCGGCGGCCCGGGAGCGCCCCGAGGACTACCGGGACTACGCGCACGTGGTCGTGGACGAGGCACAGGACGTCTCGCCGATGCAGTGGCGGATGATCGGTCGACGCGGCCGACTGGCCTCCTGGACCGTCGTGGGCGACCCCGCGCAGACCGCGTGGACCGGCGATCCGGAGGAGCTGACCCGGGCCCGCGACCAGGCGCTGGGCCGGCGTAAGCGACACGACTTCACGCTCACCACCAACTACCGCAACTCGGCGGAGATCTTCGCGGTGGCGGCGGCGGAGATCCGGCGGCTCTACCCGGACCTGCCGCTGCCGACCGCCGTCCGCTCCACCGGGGTCGAGCCGGTGGAGCTGGTGGTGCCCGCGACGGGCTTGGAGACCGCGACCGTGGAGGCCGCCGCCGGCCTGCTGGCCGAGGTGGAGGGCACGGTCGGGGTCATCACGCCGGTCCCCCGCCGGGACGAGGTCGCCGGTTGGCTGGGCGCGCTCGGCGCACCCAGGTTGCAGGTGGTGACCAGCCTGGAGGCCAAGGGCATGGAGTACGACGGGGTGGTGCTGGTCGCCCCGAGCGAGATCCGGGCGGATCCGGGCGCCGGGGTGCGCACCCTGTACGTGGCGCTCTCCCGGGCCACCCAGCGGCTCACCACCATCGACCCGACCAGCTGACGTGTGCGGACTGCCGCCGGCGGAACGCCCTGCCCGTACACTTGCACACATAGCGATGTGAGCATACATTTGACCGGGTCCCGACCAGCGGCGGAAGGTGGTTCTCGTGGGCGCAGGTCATGACCACCACCATGGGTCCGTCGCCAATGCCGCACACCAGCACCGAGGTCGACTCTGGGCGGCCTTCGGATTGCTCGCCACCCTGATGGTGGTCGAAGCGGTGGTCGCACTGCACACCGGCTCGCTCGCCCTGCTCTCCGACGCCGGGCACATGTTCACCGACGTGCTCGGCATCGGGATGGCGCTCGCCGCCATCACGGCGACCCGGCGGGCCACCGGCGACCCGCAGCGCACCTTCGGGCTCTACCGGCTCGAGGTGCTCGCCGCGCTGGCCAACGCCGTCCTGCTCTCCGGCGTCGCGATCTACGTGGTGGTCGAGGCGATCCGCCGCTTCGGTGACCCGCATGAGGTCATCGCCGGCCCGATGCTCGCGGTGGCCGTGCTCGGCCTGCTCGCGAACATCGCCGCGTTCGCGCTGCTGCGCGCCGGAGCCCGGGAGAGCATCAACCTCCAGGGCGCCTACCTGGAGGTGCTCGGTGACCTGCTCGGCTCGGTCGGCGTCATCGGCGCGGCGCTGCTCATCACCGTCACCGACTGGTGGTGGGCCGACCCTCTGGTCGCGGTCGCCATCGGCGTGTTCATCCTGCCGCGCACCTGGCGGCTGGCCCGCGCCGCTATCCGCATCCTGGTGCAGGCCGCCCCGGAGCACCTCCAGGTGACCGCCGTGCACGACCGGCTCGCCGCCGTCCCCGGTGTCGTCGAGGTGCACGACCTGCACGTCTGGACGCTCACCTCGGGCATGGAGGTGGCCTCCGCCCACCTGACCATGGCACCGGGCGCGGAGGTCGGCGCGGTGCTCACCGCGGCACGTACGGCCCTGCACGACGACTTCCGCATCGAACACGCGACATTGCAGATCGAGCCCGGCGCCGCTTCTGGAGCCTGCGGCTCCATCGAATGGTGACCGGTTCGTCGATTTCCGTGGTGACGTACGCACCGTCCGTCACATCGGCTGCAGCGGCCCCACCCGCACCGGTAGGCTCGGTCCCGGCCGTCACCAGGCGGCGCCCTCCCGGCGCCGGTGGCGGTCGCCGCCTAATCGCCCAACTGGGCGAACCGGGGAACCATGTTCCTGGGGTGTATCCGCGTCAGCGGTAGGGATCTTCCGTCCCGAACCCGTCAGCTAACCCGGTCGGCGGCTGACGGAAGGACATGCGCAGTGGCACCAGCACGACCACCCGCCGCCCGACTGGCGGCCCTGATCGTCGCGATGTTCGCCCTCGGCGTCGCGCTTCCGGCCGGCACCGCCTCGGCCGCTCCCCCGACCGGCCTGCGAGCCGCCGCACCCGACTCCGACGAGGAGGGCGGCACCCCGGCGTTGCGAGCCCAGCTCGATGCGGCCAGCAAGGGCTACCTGGACGCGAAGCGCGCCCTGGACACGTCAGTGCAACGGCAGAAGCAGCTCGGCACCCAGTTGAAGACCATCGAGGTCGAGATCGACCAGCGCAACGGCAAGGTCGGCGAGATCGCCGAGGTCGCCTACCGCACCGGCCGGCTGGGTGCGGTGTCGGCGCTGCTCAACAGCAACACCCCGGAAGGCTTCATGGACCGGGCGGCCGCGCTGGACGCGGTGGCGGCCAACGAGGACCGGGTGCTGCGCGACCTGCTGGACACCAAGGACAAGGCCAACCGCACCCGGGTCGCCCTGGACGGCGAGATCAACGAACAGCGCAAGCAGGTCGCGGTGATGGCCAAGCGCAAGGAGCAGGCCGAACGGGCCCTGAGTGTGGCCACCACGCCCAAGCCGCAGACCACCGCCGACGCCGGCTCCAACCGGGGCACCTCCAGCGCCAACGCGAAGGCCGCACCGCGCAACTCCGACGGCTCCTGGCCCTCCGAGTCGTGCAGCGTCAACGACCCCACGCCGGCCAACGGCTGCATCACCCCGCGCACCCTGCACGCGCTCAACCAGGCCAAGGCCGCGGGATTCACCCGGTACGTCTCGTGCCACCGCCCCAGCGGCTCGGGTGAACACCCGAAGGGCCGGGCCTGCGACTTCGCGGCGCAGAAGAACGGCTTCGGCGGCGACGCCACCGGCGGCGACAAGACGTACGGCAACAACCTGGCCGCGTACTTCATCCGCAACGCGGACCGGCTCGCCGTGCTCTACGTGATCTGGTACAGGCAGATCTGGCTGCCCAGCAGCGGGTGGAAGTCGTACAGCGGGGCGGGCGGCGACCCGTCCAGCGACCACACCAACCACGTACACCTGTCGGTCTACTGACCGACGCGTCGTGATGCCTGTGAGCCACTGGATGGCTCACAGGCATCACGTGCGTCAGGGGCCGGGCTACGTCACCGGGCGTACCCCTGATGTCGTCGCTCGTCGGACGACCCGGCGGTGGCCGGCGGGCAGCATCGCGGTATGCCTCGGATCCGACCCACCACCCGCAAGGCGCTGCTCACCCTGCACCTCGTCACCTCGCTGGGCTGGCTCGGCGCCGACCTGGTGCTGCTCACCCTCGGCGTCGCCGTGCAGCGGGGCGCCGATCCGGCGGTGGTCTATCCGGTCACGGCTCTGGTCGGCACGGTGCTGTTCGCGCCGCTGAGCGTCCTGGTGTGGTTGATCGGAGTCGCCAGCTCGCTGCTCACCCCGTGGGGCCTGCTGCGCCACCGGTGGGTGCTGGTCAAGCTCGTGATCACCACGGTGATGGTCGGGCTGGTGCTGTTCCTGCTCACCCCGAATCTGCGTCACGCCGGAGCGGTCGGCGCCGCCCTGCCCGCCCGCGATCGCGCCGACCTGGTCATCGCGCCGGCGGTGTCGACCAGCCTGATGGTCATCGCGACAGTGCTCTCCACCTACAAGCCGTGGGGCCGACGTCCCACCACCCGCCCGACCCGCAAGAGCGCGCCAACCCCGATCTAACGCGCCCGCCCCGCCCTACGCGCCCGCGATCTTGCACTTACTACGCCGACATATGGGTTCCATCCCACCGATATCGACAGCTGAAACTGCAAGATCGGCGCGCCAGGGGCGCGGCACGGGGTCGGCCACGGGTCGGGACGCGGGTTAGGGGTTAGGGGGCGGGGTGTTGTTGGTGCGGTCCAGGGCGGCGCCCAGCCGGGTGGCCAGGGCGAGGTGAGCGGCCTGGGCCTGGCGGAACGCGTAGCGGAACAGGGGCCTCGGCGCGGTCAGGGTGATCTCGACGTCGACGCGGGTCAGGCCGTCCGGCTCGGCGCGTAGACGGGTGTGGTTCCGCACAGTGGTGGCCGGCCACTGGCGGGCCACCATGACGATCTCGTCGGCCTCGCTGATCAGCACGTCCGCGTGGTAGGTGGTCCGGAAGCGCAGCGGACCGGCCGCCAACCGGTCGTTGATCGTGTAGCTCGCCTGGGCGCCGGGCCGGGGCGGTACCCGGCGGACCTGCACGATCAGCGGATGCAGCTCGCCCTGCCGGGTCAGGTCGCTGAGCAACGCTGCCGCCTCGGCGGGTGAGCACCGGGCCTGGACGGTGTAGCTGAAGGTATCGCTGCTGAGCACACCGTCTCCCGCCGTCGTCTGGTCGCCCGATCGTCCCGTACCGATGTCTGGCTGGCAACGCCCCAGGGACCCTCAGCGCCGCGCCGGACCGGGCCGATGCGACGACCTGCCACCACCTGCGCCATTAAGGTCGGTTAGTACGAAATCTTCCGAAGGTGCCGGAGGGCGGCCAGCATGAACGGCGACGACCGATGAGTGGGCACGTGATGGTCTTCGCGCCCACCCCACAGCTGACGGTGATGGTGGACCAGCCCAACGACCACCCCGAGCTGCATCTGCACCCCGGCGGGCAGGGCGTCTGGCAGGCCCGGATGGTGCTCTCCCTCGGAGTCCACGTGGTGCTCTGCGCCGCCCTCGGCGGTGAGATCGGCCAGGTGCTGGAGCCACTGCTGGTCAGCGAGGGTGTGGACCTCAAGGTGGTGGTCCGTGACTCCGGCAGCGGCGGGTACGTGCACGATCGCCGCGACGGCTCCCGGCAGGAGATCGCCGACGTGCCCGGACAGCCGCTGAGCCGGCACGAGATCGACGAGCTGTACAACCTTGCCCTCGGCGAGGGCTTGCGGGCCTCGGTGAGCATCCTCAGTGGGCCGAACGAACCGTGGCTCGTACCGGCCGACCTGTACCGACGCTTCGCCGCCGACCTCGGCGCGAACGGTGCTCGGGTGGTGGTCGACCTCTCCGGCGATCACCTCGCTTCGGTGCTGGAGAGCGGGGTGTTCTTCCTCAAGGTCAGTCACGAGGAGTTGATCCGCGACGGCCGCGCCCGCAGCGAGGACACCGAGGAGCTGACCCGGGCCATGTACGAGTTGCACGCGGGCGGCGCCGAGACGGTGGTGGTGAGCCGCGCCGACCAGCCGGCGTTGGCGCTCATCGACGGGGAACTGTTCCAGGTCGAGATGCCCCGGCTGGAGGCCGCCGACCCACGGGGCGCGGGCGACTCGATGACGGCCGGAGTGGCCGCCGTCGTGGCCAGGGGCGGCGACATTCGGACCGCCATCCGCACCGGCGCCGCCGCCGGCGCGCTGAACGTGACCCGGCACGGCCTGGGCACCGGGCGGCTGGACTCGATCACCGGCCTGGTGGACCGGGTCCGGCTGGTGCCGGCGGACAGCCGTCAACAGGAGCGGACCACCCCGGACGAGTTGGCCGGCCGGGTGGTCGAGCGATGACCCTGCGGGTGTTGATCACCAACGACGACGGGGTCGCCGCGCCGGGCATCCAGGCGCTGGCCTGGGCAGCCCGGCAGCGGGGCCTGGACGTCGTCGTGGCCGCGCCGATGGAGGAGGCGAGCGGCACCAGTGCCGCGATGAGCGCCGTGGAGCGCGACGGGCGGGTCGTCGTGAACGAGCATCCGCTGCCGGACCTGGCGGGGGTGCCGACGTACGGGGTCGCCGGGTCCCCGGGCTTCATCACGCTGATCGCCCTGCACGGGGCGTTCGGACCACCGCCGTCGGTGGTGCTCTCCGGCGTCAACCGGGGCGCCAACGCCGGCCGGGCGGTGCTGCACTCCGGGACCGTGGGCGCCGCGTTCACCGCCGCCAGCAACGGCTGCCGGGCGATGGCGGTCTCCCTGGACGTGCTCTCCGCCGGCGAGGCGACGGCCGCGAGCGGTGGCGCCGCGGTGGATGCCGCAGCCCGGATACGCGACGCCGAGCGGCACTGGGGCACCGCCGCGCGGGTCGCCCTGGACCTGCTCCCCCGCCTGACCTCCGCGCCCATGGAGAGCGTGCTCAACGTGAACACCCCGGACCTGCCGCACGGGCAGTTGCGCGGGGTGCGGCGCGGCACCCTGGCCAGCTTCGGCCAGGTGCAGATGACGGTGGCCGAATCCGGCCACGGGTTCGTCCGTACCTCGCTGGAGGAGCCGGGGCAGGCCGCACAGCCGGGCACGGACGTGGCGTTGCTGGCCGCTGGGTACGCGTCGGTGACGGCCATCCGAGCGGTCACCGAGGCGACCGACATCGACCTGACCGGTCTGGACGAGCAGCCCTGACGGGGAGACCCGGCGCGCTCAGGCGCCGGGGAGCACCTCGGGGGTGGGAGCAGCGCCGGCGAAGTACGGCTCCGGGGCACCGAAGAGGCCGAGCAGGCCGGTCACCCAGAGCTGCCGGTGCACGAATCGGCTCGGCTGGGTCACCACCAGCTTGACGTCGCTGACCTCGGCTGTCTGGAAGCCGGCGACCATGGCGCTGATGCCGACCGAGTCGATGAAGGTGACCAACCTCATGTTGAGTTCGATGCGCAGGGGGCGGCCCTTGGCCAGCACCTCTGCGATCGCTTCGCGCACCTCGTACGCTGTGTCGACGTCGATCTCACCCCGCGGGGCGATCTCCACGACACCACCGGACAGAACCGACTTCACGATCGACAGGCTCACGCGAGCACCTCCACCCGCCCGTCCCCCGGGCGTCTCATCAGTACGCGGGCCGCGACCGAGAGTATTCCTCTGACGGCCTCGGTCGCCACCCCTCGGGATGAGCAATTCACGGATCCGGGCCCACAAAGCTACCCATATCCGTACTTTTCAGTATCTGATTACTCAAGACTTTTCGTTATCTGACCATCGGCGATCAGTCGGGACCGGCCCGCCGCCGAACCAGGGTAGCGGTCCGGAGCCGGCGCTCCCGACATGCGGCCCATGACCTACGCCCGCCCCGTGTGCCGTCGGCGTGTCGCCCACCGTCGGCCGGCGCGGCCCGCGCCCCCGGTTGCCGACGCGCCCTAGCATCGGCCGGGACACCACCGCTACGGAGAGGATCTTCGATGATCAAGCGACTTGCCGGGCTGGCCGGCGTCGGTGTTCTGCTCGCCCTCGTCCTGGCCTGCGGTTTCGGTGGCGGCGGCGACGATGACGACGATGACGACGACTTCGCCCGAGGTGTCGCCGTGTCAGCCGTGCGCTGATTCGGTGGCGCGCAGGTTCCCGGCGCGCCGGGCTACCGGTGCTGCGTGCAGCTCGGGGTTTGCGTCCGGCTGACCCGGGGCACTGCGGGGTAGGCGACACCGTGACGCGCTGGAAAGACGCCGAAGTCCGAAGTGGCCGGCGGCTTCGGCACCTGAGGAGGTAACCACGATGTTCGGAACCAACCTGCTGGACCGCCGCAGCAAGCCGGAGCGGATCGCGGACCAGGCATGGGAGCACCTGCTCTCAGCGGTCAGCTACGCCGGTGACAGTGTGCGGGACACCGCCCGATCGGCCCGCCAGAACAGCAGCGACCTCGCCGACGGGGCGGGTGACCTGGTGGGCTCCGCCGCCGAGGAGGCGCGACGCCGCGCCTCGCTGGCCTTCGACGCGCTCGCCGGCCGCCAGCCGGCACTGCCCTGGACGCTCCTGATCGGCGCCGCGCTCGTCGGCGCGGCGGTCGGCTGGGCCGTCGGCTCCGCCGCGCGGGCCGCCGGCAGCCGGGACGACACGGTCGACGACGTGGAGTTCGTCGACGTCGACCGCCCCAACTCCCCCGCCGTCTGACCGACAGCACCACCATCGGCCCCGCTCGACCCCGGTCGGGCGGGGCCCGCTGTCATCCGCCCGCTCGGGTGGAACCCGGTCCGCCGGGTGCCGGACCCCTCAGGCGGCCCGGCGGACCGGTGCATGGGTGGTGATCCGGGGTCCCGTCCGGATCACCTGCTCGGTGGTTCGCGCCCGTGCCGACGGCAGGTCTGGGTGGTTGTCGGCGCGGTACTCGGAGGCCGTCGGTCGGTGGCAGGCCGAAGTGGACGTCGGCGCCGGTGGGGGTCGCCGGACTGATCTGCGCAAGGGCGGTTCCTCTCGGGATCGGCCCCGGGGGACGGGGTCGATCACCTGGCTGCCGCCGTGGCCCGGGGGACGAGCACGACGACGAGACGGGTAGAGCTGCCCTGGCTCCACCACCCGACGCGACGGCTCCCGCAATCGAGGAATGCGATTACCGTAACCGAAAGCAGCTCGCTTTGGAAGCGCTCCCATCATCGATGTTCGACGCGCTCCCCCACCCGCCCCGCCCAGGTCGGGCCCCTCCGTCACCCGGTCCGGGCGAGGACGGCTCACCCGGGGCGGCGGCAGGATCGCAGCACGGCGGACCTTCGGCCGCGGCCAGCACCCGGTCCGCCATCGGAACAGCGGAGGAGGGACAGATGGCCATCGCGGAGATCAGTCGTACCGACCAGGACATCCAGTCCGCCGTGCTCGACGAGCTGACCTGGGAACCACGGGTGCAGCCGCACGAGATCGGCGTCACCGTCGCCGAGGGCGTCGTCACCCTGACCGGCCGCGTGGACAGCTACGCCAAGAAGTGGGCCGCCGAACGAGCCACCCACCGGGTCGCCTCGGTCCGGGCGGTCGCGAACGACCTGGCCGTGCAGCTCACCAACGGCACCGAGCGCGCCGACAGCGACCTGGCCGCCGCCGCCAGCCACGGGCTGGAGTGGGACGCGTTCGTACCCATCGAGAAGCTTCAGGTCACCGTCTCCGCCGGCTGGGTGACGCTGCACGGCGACGTCGAGTGGGAGTACCAACGGCGGGCGGCCGAACGCGCTGTGGCCCGGCTGACCGGCGTACGCGGGGTGAGCAACGGCATCACCGTAAGACCGGCCAGCGCGCCGGACGCCCGCAACCTGGCCGACCGGATCGTCGACGCCCTCGCCCGGGCCGGAGCGACCGAGGCCGAACGGATCAACGTCCGGGTGCACGGCGACACCGTGATCCTCGCCGGGTTGGTGCACTCGATGCCCGAACGGGCCGAGGTCGAGCAGGTGGCCTGGTCCGCACCGGGCATCCGGGAGGTGCAGAACCACATCGCGGTCGCCCCGGTGCTGCGCTGAGCGGGCGCTGCGCCCCATTGAGCGGGCGCTGAACGGGCGCGGAACCACCCGGGGCGGGTGAGCCCGTCTCACCCACCCCGGGAGCAGGCTGGTGGCATGAGTGATCCGAACGGGCTGATCCAACCGGGGCGCACCGCACCCGGTTTCACCCTGCCGGCCACCCCGGACGGGGCCCTGCTGGGGCCCGAGCAGTTCCGTGGCCGGCCGGTCGTGCTCGCCTTCTACCCCGCCGACTGGAGCCCGGTCTGCGGTGACCAGATGTCGCTCTACCAGTCGGCGGCACCCGTCTTCGCCCAGTACCAGGCGGTCGTGCTCGGCCTGTCGGTGGACAACATCTGGTCACACCGGGCGTTCGCGGAGAGCCGGGGCATCGAGTTTCCCCTGCTGGCCGACTTCGAGCCCAAGGGCGAGGTGGCCCGCCGCTACGGCGCGTACATGCCCAACGGTGAGGCGGCCCGCGCGCTCGTGGTGCTGGACCCGACGGGGACGGTGACCTGGAGCTACCTGTCGCCGCCCGACGTCAACCCCGGCGCCGACGGAATCTTCGACGCGCTGGACCAACTCGCCGCCGATCGGAAGGTGATGGCCCGATGAGCACGCCACTGCAGGTCACCGCCCGACTTCGAGACCCGGTGACCACCGACGACCACATCCGGGGGCCGGCCGACGCGGCGGTGACCATCGTCGAGTACGGCGACTTCCAGTGCCAGTTCTGCGGTGCCGCGTACCCGAACCTGCACGAGTTGCTGCGGCAGCGGGCCGACACCGTACGGCTGGTCTACCGCTACTTCCCGATCGCCAACGTGCACCCGTACGCCGAACGGGCCGCCGAGACGGCCGAGGCCGCCGGGGTCCGGGGCCGGTTCTGGGAGATGCACGACTGGCTCTACGAGCATCAGGACCAGCTCGACCCGGTGCACCTCTCGCTCGGCGTCGAGCAGGTCGGCTTGCCGCCGGACGAGTTGAACGCCGAGGTGGAGAACCGTGCGCACGCGGACCGGGTGCGTCGGGACTTCGTGGGGGGCATCCGCAGCGGGGTGAACGGCACCCCGACCCTGTTCGTGAACGGCATCAGGCACGACGGCGGGTACGACCTGCCCGACCTGCTGACGGCAGCGGATGCCGCCGCCAACGCCTGACCCGCTCAGATCAGACGCAGCTCGCGCGCCCGCCGGACCGCCTCGCGCCGGCGGGTCGCGTCGAGTTTCCGGTAGATGTTGCGGACGTGGGTCTTGACGGTGTTGACCGAGAGGGACAACTCGGCGGCGATCTCCACGTTGGACAGGATGCTCTGCAGGTAGCGCAGAATGGTCAGCTCCCGTTCGGTGAGCGGCTCGTCGAGCGCGCCCCCCGGCCCGGCGGTCGGCCCGACGGCGCCCTGTCCCGCGCCCCGCACCAGGTCACTGACCAGCGTGAAGTGCGCGGTGCCCGCGTCCAGGTGCGCGGCCAGCAGGTCCCGTACCGGTGGTTCGGCGCGGGTGAAGACCCTGCGGCAGCCCTGCGGGCCGGCCAGGCTCAGCGTCTGCTCCAGGATCCGACCCGCCCGACGCCCGTCCCCGGCCCGCTGGGCCAGCACCGCGTCGAGCAGACCGGCGTCCAGGCGTACCGGTAGCGGCCAGGCCGTGGCGGCCGGCGCCTGCCAGTCCGGCAGGGTCCGCTCGGCGATGGCGGCGTCACCGGCCCGCAGCTGCACCTTCGCCAACGTCACGGCGAGCACCGGGTCGGCCCCCTCGTCGGTGGCGTCGGCCAGCAGGTCGCGGGCGGAGTCCAGGTCGCCCCGCGCGGCCCGCAGTTCGGCCTCGGCGGCCCGCAGCAGGCCGGTCAGCTCATCGGCGGACGGTCGGTCGGCCAGTGCCTCCCGGGCCTGGACGAGCAGCCGCTGGCCGGTCGCCGGGTCGCCGGAGTCGCGGCGTAGCTGTGCCCGGCACAGCGCGGCCACCGCCGCCGCCACCGGCTCGTCGAAGGCACCAGCCAGCCAGTCGCCACCCAGGGAGGGGTCGCCGGTCCAGCCGTGCGTGACGTCGAGCGCCCCGACGGCGAGGGCGAGGTTCGCGGCGGCCTCCTCGGGCTGGTCGCGCAGCAGTGCCACCACGGCGAGAGCCAGGTACGCGTGGCCGCAGTCGAGCCGACAGGACCAGCCCCGACAGGGCGGCATGCCGAGCGCCTCCCTGGCCGCCTGCTCGGCTGCCCGCAGCTCGCCGCGCACCGCGAGCAGCAGCGCGGCGCGGCTTGCGGCGACCAGCTCGGTGCGCGGCCGGCCGGCTTCCCGCGCGGCCGCCCGGGCCCGCACGAACCGGGCGGTGGGCAGCGCCCCGTCGGCCAACTCGACCAGCCCCAGCGCGGTACCGGTGAACGCCCGCAGGTCCAGGTCGTCGGCGGCGCCGCCGCCACCGGCCGTCGGGGCGGAACTGGAAGCCCCCGTCGGCAGCCCGGTGGGCGTGGCGTCCGCCGGGCGGGTGCGCAGCAGGCGAGCGGCGGCGGCCCGGGCCTCGGTGCGGTCGTCGGCGAGCCGGGCCACTGTCAGCTCCAGCGCGGTGACCAACCGCAGGAACCGGTCCCGGCGCGGCACCGGCAGCCCTGCGGCGTGCCCGGCGGCGGCCCGCAGGTGACCGGTGGCGGCCGGCAGGTCACCGGCGTACGCGCGCTCGGCGGCGCAGGCCAGCGCCACCTCCGGGTCGGCCCGGATCACCTCCGCCGGCGGCGGGGTGGGTGCCGGGGCCTGCACCGGGTCCCGGTCGTAGCGGGTCAGCTCCGGCCAGTTCGCGACGAACAGATCACCGGCCAGGTCCCAGCGGCCGGCGGCCAGGGCGTGCCGCAGAGCGTCGGCGGGCCGCCCGTCACCCGCGTACCAGTCGGCGGCCCGGACGTGCAGGTCGCGTAGCTCGTCGACTGGCAACCGGGCGAGGTCGGCGCGGAGCAGCTCGGCGAGCAGGGAGTCGTACCGGTACCAGGGCGGCCGGGTGTCCTCCCGGTGCAGCAGACCACCGGTCCCGGCCAGGTCGGCCAGCACCTGCCCGGCGTCGGCGCGGCCGGTCAGCGCCTCGGCCAGGTCGGCGCAGATGGTGTCGACGACTGCGGTACGGCGCAGCAGCTCCTCCTCGGCCGGGTCGAGGGTCGCCAGCACCTCCTCGCGCAGGTAGCCGGCGATCTCCGGGTGGTCTCCGCCGAACTGCCCCACCCAGCGTTCCGGGTCGGACTGTCCGCGTACCGCGAGGGCGGCGATGCGCAGCGCGGCCGGCCAGCCGCCGGTGCGCTCCCGCAGCCGGCGCACCGCGGTCGCCGGCAGCGCGGCGGCGTGGGCGGTGAGCAGGTCGGCCACCTCGTCGTCGGTGAAGGCCAGCTCGTCCGGGCCGATCTCGGTCAGCTCGCCGGCGAGACGGAGCCGGTGCAGTGGCAGGTGCAGTCCGGCCCGCGCGCCGATCACCAGACGGAGCCGGCGCCCGGCGTGCCGCAGCAGGAACTCCAGGCCGGTCAACGCCGCCGGGTCGGCGACCCGGTGCAGGTCGTCCAGGATCAGCAGCACCGGCCGGTCGGCGGCGGCGAGCATGGCGGCCAGCGCCTCCAGCTGGTCGGGGCGGGGCGGCCGGTCGGGCACCGGGCCGCCCTCCGTCGCCCCGGTCGCCGAACGCAGCGCCGCGGCGAGGTACGCCCAGAGCCGGTCGGAGTCGTCGCCGGCCTCCACCGACATCCACGCCGAGACCGGGACGTCAGCCGACGAGACCGACAGGTCACCGGAGTGCGGCACCGTCCCGCCCGGCTCCACGTCGGGCGGCGCGCCGCCCAGCCGTGTCCAGGACGCGAGCAGGGTGGTCTTGCCCCAGCCGGCGGGAGCGGCGACCAGGGTGACCGGTCCCGCGCTGCCCTCGTCCAACCGGCGCAGCAGGCGGGGCCGGGCGACCACCGGCTCCGGCGGCACGGCCGGCGTCAGCCGGGACGCCAACAGCGGTGGCCCCGATGCCGGTTCGACCCGTACGTGATCCTGTTCCGGCACCCAGCCCCACCCCCACCACGCGCTCCGCCCCCGGTCGGCGAGCGGTTACCCGGCACGGGCCGGTTCACCCCTTCCGGGCGAGCGCGCTTCACCCGGGTGCGACCGACGATCGGGGGACGTGAACCCGGGAGGACGGGTGGTACCGATGCGACGGCTGGTGCGGGCGGGACCCGCCCTCGGTGGGGCGGCGCTGGCCGGGGCGGCGCGGCTGCTGCGCGTACCCCGCCGGGGTGGCCGGCCTGGCGCGGACGGTGACGCCGCTGCACGTGGCCGGCACGGCGCGGACGGCGACGCCGCAGCACGTGGCCGGCACGGCGCGGACGGCGACGCCGAAGCGTCGGCCCGGTGGGAGGTGGTGACCGTCGACCGGCCGCCGGAGCAGGTGCTGCCGGAGGGCCGCTGGCCGGAGCCGCTGCGCCGCCTGGACGGGGCGGTCGAGGTGCGGGTGCGCCCGGCGCCCGGTGACCGGGGCACCGAACTGGCCGCCCGACCGCTGGCCGGCGTCACACCGCCCACCGGGCTCGCCGCGCACGTCGTCGGCGACGACCCGGGTCTGCTGGTCCGCCGTACCCTGCGCCAGATCAAGCAACGGGTGGAGGCCGGTGAGGTGCTCCGCGCGGACCGCTCGGCGCTGGACCGCCCCGAGGTCCCCGGGTGAGAGCGCTCTGTTGGATGGCCGCCGGCGAACTGGCCGTACGCGAGGTCCCCGACCCGGAGCTGCGCAACGAGCGTGACGTCATCGTCCGGGTTCGGCGCAGCGCCACCTGCGGCGGTGACCTGCCGCTGCTGGCCGGCCGGCACCCGCTGCTGCGGCCCGGCGAGGTGCTCGGCGCGGAGTTCCTGGGCGAGGTGGTCGAGGTCGGTCCCGGGGTCCGCCGACACCGCGCCGGCGACCGGGTGGTGGTCGGTGCGAGCGTGGCCTGCGGGGGCTGCTGGTACTGCCGCCAGGGCCTGCACTCCTGCTGCGACAACGCCCACGCCGACCTGCCCAGCGCCGACCCCGACTGGGCCCGCTCCGACGCAGGCTGTTTTGGGCGGCCCCGGGCGGCGGGCGGTTTCACGGGCGGCCACGCCGAGTACGTGCGGGTGCCGTACGCCGATGTGAGCGCCTTCCGGGTGCCGGACGCCGTCGCCGACGACCGGGCGGTGTTCGCGGCGGACGTGGCGCCGACCGGGTGGCTCGCGGCCGAGTTGGGTGCGGTGCGTCCCGGCGACGTGGTGGCGATCTGGGGCGCCGGGGCGGTGGGTCAGTTGACCGCCCGGGCGGCGGTGCTGCGCGGGGCTGCCCGGGTGCTGGTCGTGGACCGGCACGAGCAGCGGCTGCGGATGGCCGAGCGGCACTCCGACGCCGAGCCGCTCGACTACCGCCGGACCGACGTCGCGGCGGAACTGCGCGACCGTAGCGGTGGGCGCGGGCCGGACGTGTGCGTGGTGGCGGTCGGCACGCCGCCGGCCCGGTCGAGGACCGACCGGTTCGGTGGCCAGCACGCCGACCGACCGGACGCGCTACGTGAGGCCGTGCACGCGTGCCGCAAGAGCGGTGTGGTGGTGGTGCTCGGCGCGACGGGCGGGTTCGTCGACGCGTTCCCGCTGGGCGCGCTGACCGAACGGCGGCTCACGCTGCGCGGGGCCGGTCGGCCGGATCTGCGGGACGTGCCGATGCTGCTGGACCGGATGGCCCGCGACGAGCTGCGGACCGAACACCTGGCCACCCACCGGCTGCCGTTGGCGCAGGGCCCCGAGGGGTACGCGCTGTTCCGGGACCGGGCCGACGGCTGCGTACGTGCCGTGTTCACGCCGTGACCGCTTCCTCGTGATCGCTGATCGGCGACCACGAATGGCAGACTCTGAGGATGACTGGCGAGCGAACGTACGACGTGGTGCTGTTCGGAGCGACCGGGTTCACCGGCGGCCTGACTGCCGAATACCTGGCCCGGCACGCGCCGGCCGAACTGCGCTGGGCGTTGGCCGGGCGCAACCCGCAGCGCCTCGCCGCCGTCCGGGACCGGCTCGCCGCGATCAACCCGGGCCTGGCCGACCTGCCGCTGCTCACCGCCGACGTGACCGACGCCGAGTCCCTGCGGGTGGTGGCGGAGAGCGCCCGGGTGGTGGCGAGCACTGTCGGCCCTTACATCCACCACGGGGAGCCGCTGGTCGGGGCGTGCGCCCGGGCCGGCACCGACTACCTGGACATCACCGGGGAGCCGGAGTTCGTCGACCTCATGTACGTGCGTCACCACGCCGAGGCGGCACGCACCGGCGCGCGGCTGGTGCACGCCTGCGGGTTCGACTCCATCCCGCACGACCTGGGCGTCTGGTTCACCGTCAAGCAGCTGCCCACCGACGTCCCGATCACAGTGGACGGGTACGTGCGGGCCGGCGGTCGGTTCTCCGCCGGCACCTACCACTCGGCGCTCACCGCGTTCTCCCGTACCGGGCAGGCCAGCCAGGCCGCCCGGGACCGCCGGGCGGTCGAGCCGCGCCCCACCGACCGGCGCGTCCGGGCGGTGCCCGGCCGGCTGGCCCGCTCGGCGGAGCTGGGCATCTGGACCGTGCCGTTGCCGACCATCGACCCGCAGGTGGTCCGCCGCTCGGCAGCGGCCCGCCCGGAGTACGGCCCGGACTTCCGCTACCGGCACTTCGCCGCCGTGAAGCGGCTGCCCACCGTGCTGGCCGGCGCGGCCGGGTTCGGCGCGCTGATCGGGCTGGTGAAGCTGCCGCCCAGCCGACGCTGGCTGCTCGGCCGGCTCGCGTCGGGGCAGGGGCCCACCGCGGAGCAACGAGCGTCGTCCTGGTTCCGGGTCCGGTTCGTCGGCACCGGCGGCGGGCAGCGGGTGCTTACCGAGGTCGCCGGCGGTGACCCCGGCTACGACGAGACGGCGAAGATGCTCGCCGAGTCGGCGCTGTGCCTGGCGCTCGACGAGCTGCCGTCGACCGCCGGCCAGCTCACCCCGGTCGCCGCGATGGGTGACGCGCTGCTCGACCGGCTCGTCCGGGCCGGCCTCACCTTCCGGGTGCTGGAGCGTTCGGCTTGACCCTCGACCGGGTCGAGGGGGCAGGATGCCCAGCGTGAGTGACCTGCACAGCATCGGCGAGCTGGCCCGAGCCAGCGGCCTGACCGTCAGCGCACTGCGCTTCTACGACTCGGCGGGGGTGCTGGAGCCGACCCTGGTCGACCCGGTGACCGGCTACCGCTGGTACACCGAGGGGCAGATCGCCCCGGCCCGGCTGGTGGCCGGGCTGCGTCGGATCGGCATGCCGGTGCCGGAGATCGCCGCCGCGGTTCGCGCCGAGCCGGCAGCGGTGCACCACCTGCTCGACGCGCACCTGCGTCGGCTGACCGACGGGCTCAGCGACGCCCGCCGCGAGGTCGACCGCCTCCGCGCCCTGGTGGACCCGGCCCCGCCGAGCGCCACCACACTCCTGGTCACCCCCACCGCCCTGGCCGCAGCGCTCGACGCGGTGCGCTTCGCCGTCGGCGTCGACCCGGAGCTGCCGATGCTGGCCGGGGTGCTGTTCGACGTGGAGTCCGACGGCGTCCGGCTCGTCGCCACCGACCGGTACCGGCTCGCGCTGGCTCGGGCCGGGGCCGACGTCGACGGGCCGCCCGTGCGGGTGTTCCTGCCGGTCGCCCTCGTCGACCAGCTCCGGCCGCTGCTCGACACCGGCGACACCTGGCCGGTACGGCTGACAGTGGCGGGCACGGACCTGCGGGTGCGGGTGGCCGACCGCACGCTGACCGCCGCCGCCCTGCCGTACGACTTCCCGGACTACCACCGGCTGTTGCGTAAGTCCGTCGGTGAGCGACCGACCGCGCGCCGGATCCCGGTGGACGTGGCCGCGCTGCGCGCCGCGCTGGCCGACCCGGCGGCACCCACTGTCGCCCTCGACCACGACGGCACGACCCGGCCGGTCACCGTGCTCGGCGTCGACGACCAGGGCGGGCTGCGGCTGCTTCCCGCCGCCGACCTGGGCACCGACGCGCTGCGGGTCGGGGTGGACGGCGGTTACCTGCTGGACGCGCTGAACGCGGCCGGCGCGCCGCAACTGGTGCTGGAGCTGGATGGGCCGATCGCACCGCTGGCCGTACGCCGACCCGATGACGCCGACACCTACTCGGTGCTGATGCCGATCCGGCTGGAGAACCTCCCCGTCCCGGGCCGAGAGGGCCGCGACGGTAGCATCTGATGGTTCACCAGTGAACCCCGGACGGAGGCGTACGGAGCAGCATGCTCGACATGGAGTTGATCCGGAAGGATCGCGAGGCGGTGGCGACCGCGCTGGCGAAGCGTCTGGATCCCGCCGAGGTCACCCGTGCCCTGGACGAGATCCAGCGGCTCGACCAGGAACGCCGCGCCCTGATCACGGAGATCGACGCCGAGCGGCAGCGCCGCAAGGCCGAGGCCCGGGCGTACGCGCTGGCGTTGCGGGCCGGCGAGGAGCCGCAGGCCGCCGCACCGGAGGCGGAGCGTAAGCAGCTCGCCGAGCTGGAGTCCCAGCTGGACGAGGTGCAGGCCCGGCTGCGCGACGCGATGAGTGAGCTGCCCAACCTGCCCAGCGACGACGTCGTGGCCGGCGGCAAGGAAGCCAACCGGGTGGTGAAGACCTTCGGCGAGCCGCCGGTGATCGATAAGGTCCGCGACCACGTGGAGCTGAGCCGCGCGTTGGGCCTGGTCGACTACGAGCGCGGGGTCAAGCTCGGTGGGTCTGGTTTCTGGATCTACACCGGAGTCGGCGCCCGGCTGGAGTGGGCGCTGCTCAACTACTTCGTCGACCAGCACATCAAGGCCGGCTACGAGTTCCTGCTCCCGCCGCACCTGCTGCTGGATTCGGCCGGCTTCGCCGCCGGGCAGTTCCCCAAGTTCTACGACGACGTCTACCACCTGGACTCGGCGTCCGCCCCGCGCGGCCAGTTCCTGCTGCCCACGTCGGAGACGGCGATCCTCGGCGCGTACCAGGACGAGATCCTGGAGACCCCGAAGCTGCCGCTGAAGGCGTTCGCGTACACCCCGTGCTACCGGCGGGAGTCCGCCGGCTCGCACTCGGACGAGCGCGGCACGGTGCGGGGGCACCAGTTCAACAAGGTGGAGATCTTCCAGTTCACCCTGCCGGAGCAGGCCGACGCGGCGCTGGAGGAGATGCTCGCCCATGCCGAGAGCCTGGTCGAAGGGCTGGGACTGCACTACCAGCGCACGCTGCTCTCGGCCGGTGACGCCAGCGCCTCGATGAAGAAGACCCTCGACATCGAGGTGTGGATGCCGAGCACGGGCAAGTACAAGGAGGTGTCGTCGGTCTCCTGGGCCGGCGACTACCAGGCGCGTCGCGCGGCCATCCGTTACCGCGAGCCGGGCGGCAAGCAGACCCGCTTCGTGCACACCCTCAACGGGTCGGCACTGGCCACCAGCCGGCTCTTCCCGGCCATTCTGGAACAGAATCAGCAGGCCGACGGCAGCGTCCTGGTCCCGAAGGTCCTTCAGGACCGCCTGGGCACCGACCGTCTGACCCCTCTGCGCTAGCCGGCCCCCGAAGCGGTCGACGGCGGCGGGGCCGGTGCGGACGCACCGGCCCCGCCGCCGTCCATCCAGGCCACAGGTGTAACGCCAAGGTCAACCACCGCGCCCTCATGGTTGATCATGAAGTTATTGCCCGTCGCCCCGGCGTGTCGCGGCGATAACTTCATGATCAACGGAGGCTGGGGTCGGGCGGTGGGCGCGGCTGAGCAGGAGCGCGGCCAGGAGGAGCGTGGCCAGGGCGGCCAGCAGCACCGCCGGGCCGATCCGGTCCAGGGCGTCGGCCAGGGCTCGCTGGGCCTGGGCGGCCACCCGGATGACCGGGTCGTGCAGGGCGTCGCGGCGGCCGGCAGCGAGCCGTAGCTCGTACCAGCCGTACCAGGCGACGTAGCAGCCGGCGACCAGCAGCACCAGTCCACTGAGGCGGGGCACCAGCGCGCCGGCGACCCGCAGCCGGGCCACCAGGCCGTCGCGCACCAGCGCCACCCCGAGCGCGGCGACCGCGACCACCAGACCCATCCCGAGGGCGTACGCGCCGAACAGCGCCAACCCCTGACCGGTCGAGCCGGCCTGGAGGCTGGTCACCACGATGGCCAGGAACGGCGCGATGGCGCAGCCGAGTGACGCCAACGCGTACGCGGCACCGAACAGCACCATCGACGGCCAGGAGCGGGTCAGCCGAGGTGCCCGGGCCGACCAGCCGGGGGCGGGCAGCCGCCGACCGGCGAGCAACCAGCAGCCGGCCACCACCAGCAGCACGCCGAGCGCCACTGTCAGCCACGGCAGCCGGGGTCGCAGCCAGCCGGCCAGCGGCGCCAGCGCCAGGCCGAACGCGCCGAACACCAGCACGTACCCCACTGTCAGCCCGGTCGCCGCGGTGAGCGCGCGGCCGACCGCGCCGCGGGTGTCCGACTTCCCGGCGATCAACAGCGAGAGGTACGCGGGCAGCAACGCGAAGCCGCACGGGTTGACAGCGCCGAGCATGCCGGCGGTCAGCGCGAGCAGCAGTGTGGCGGTCACGCCCCGGCCAGTGCGGCGACCTTGGCGGTGAGCGCCTCACCGTCCAGGAAGCCGTGGTGCACGACTGCGCCGTTCCGGTCGATGATCACGAAGATGCTCTGCTCGGTCACCTTGAACCGCTTCCAGAGCACGCCCTTGGTGTCCTCGATCTGCGTCGTCGCGCCGAGGTCGAACTCGGTGACGAACTCTTTCATGGCCTTCCGCTCGCCCAGCCCGGCGACGCCGACGATCGGCACGGTGTCCCGGTATCGGGGTTCGATCTCGGCCACCGTCCAGGCCTGGCTGGCGCAGGTGGCGCACCACGGCGCCCAGAACCACAGCACCACCGGTTTGCCGGCGAGCCGTGCCGCGTCGAACGCCGCCCCACCGAGCGTGGTTCCGGTGAAGCGCAGCACGTCCGGGACCTGCGCCGGAGCGGCCGGCGGCCCGCCGGTCGGCGTGGACGCTGCCCCGGTCGGTGCGGATGGCGCCCCGGTCGTGGTGGACGGGGCATCGGTCGAGGCCGGGGCCGATCCGGCGGCGGCGGGCCCACCCGGCGCGGTGCCGGTGCAGGCGGCGACACCCAACAGGGCTACCACGAGCGCCCCGGCGGCAGCGGCCCGGCGTACCTGCCCGGCCGCGGTCCCGCGGCGTACCTGCCCGGCCGCGGTCCCGCGGCGCAACCGCCCGGCCCCTGTCCACGCCATGCTGACCCGCATCCGCTTCTCCGTTCCGGTCCGGAAGGGACCCCTGGTGGGCCTGACGCTTCGCTATTCGGCCTTGGCGAGTCGGAGAGCCAACTCCGGGCAGACCTTGACCGCCTTCAGCGCGCCCTCGCGCAGCCAGGTCGGCACGGGTGTGGCCGGGAAGGCCGGATATCCGTTCGCGTCGAGCCGGATGAAGTCCGGTACGACGTGCGCGCAGAGGCCGTGCCCGTCGCAGCGGGACCAGTCCAGGGTGAGCTTCTGCGGATTCGCGTCGGGTGCGCCCGGCAGCCCCATCATGCCCTTGACCCGCCGGCCGCAGCCGTCGCCGGTGCTGTGCAGCCGTAGGTCCTCGACGAAGACCTCGATCGCGGAGAGCGCGAACCGGGCGGTGCCGTCGGGGTGACTGCACGCGCCCCGGCCCTTCACCTCGCCGGCGGCGGCGCGCACGACGTCCGCCGGTTGGCTGCCGGCCACGGCCAGGTCCACCGCGCGGGCCAGGTCCGGCAGGCCCATCTTGCACGGCCCGCACTGGCCGGCGGACTCGCCGGCCAGGTAGCGCACCACCTGGGCGGCTTCACCGAGCGGGCAGGTGTCGACGCCGAGCGGGACGATGATGCCCGCGCCGAGGGTGCCGCCGACAGCGGCCAGGCCCTTGCGGGAGACCTCGGCCTTCTCCGCCGCCTCCGCGGTGATCCACTTGCCGTGGTAGCCGCCCATGAGGATGCCCTGGACGTCCGGCACCTCGCACAGGTCGAGGACGTCGCGCAGCGGCATGCCGGCGGTGCACTCCACCACGGCAGGTCGGCCCGCCGCGCCGGTCACCGTGAGCAGCACGGTGCCCGGCTCGTCGTCGGTGCCGAGCGCCGCGTACTCGTACGGGCCCAGTCGGGCACCGATGGCGAGCTGGGCAAACGTCTCGGCGTTGGACAGCAGGGTGGGCAGGCCGCTGACCCCGGAGTCGCTGGAGCGTTTCTTGGTGCCCGGCGGGATGTGCGGCAGCCCGTTGATGCCGTTGACGAGTGCGCCGCCCTCGCCGGAGATGAACCGGTGCGGCACTGTGACGATCGTCGTCTGCACCGGCATCCGGCGCTCGTCGAGCGCGTCCATCAGTGAGTCCCGGCCGACCCCGTCGTCCGCCACGCCGATCACGATCTCGTCGGCGTCCAGCGCGTACGCGGCCAGCGCGGCCCCGTCCAGGATCAGGTGCGGGGCGCGGGTCAGCAGCACCTTGTCCTTCCAGCTGGCCGGCTCCCCCTCGGTGGCGTTGACGACCACCACGGCGGCCAGGTCCTGCCGCTCGCAGGACTCCAGCACCGCGCGCATCTTGCGGGCGAACGGGAAGCCCGCCCCGCCCTTGCCCTTGAGCTGCATGCCCTCGGCGAGCTGGAGCAGCTGCGCGGGCTCCATGGGGCCGATCGGTCCGTGCACCTCCTCGTGCGCGCGCAGGTCGAGTCGGCCGTACTCGGCGAAGCCGGCGGTGAGCCGGGGCTCACCCACGCAGGCGACGGGTGGCACGGCGGTCCGCATCACTTCGCCTCACCCCGCAGCCCGGCCCAGTACGCCCCGTCCACCGCGTCTGCGCTGGCCTTGCGGCGCTTGGACTTGCCCTCGCCGGCTGCCCGCTTGGCGCGGCGGGACGCCAGGTCGACAAGGGTCGGGGTGTCGTCGACGGGCGGCGCCACCTCGTCCGGCACGTACCGGGCCGGCGGACGCCAGTAGTCCGGCTCCTCGGGCAGGTCGTCATCGGCGCTGTGCCGGCCGCTGCCGCTGCGCGGCGCCGACGAGATCGGGCTGCTGGAGACCGGGCCGGCGGAGATCGGCTCGTCGGGCTGCCACCGGCGCGGGCTGTCCCAGGGCTCCTCGGGCTCGTCGAGGGCCGGCAGCGGCGGCGCCGAGTAACGACTGCCGTCGTCCTCGCTGCGGGACCGGCGACGGGACCGCTCGGCGGCCGGCTCCTCGACGCGACGCCGTCCGGTCGGCACGGCCTCGTCTCGGGTACGCGAGGCGCGCCGCCGGGTCACCGGCTCGACCTCCTCCTCGTCGCGTCGACGGGTGTCGGTCTCGTCCACGCTGCGGCGGGCCGACCGGCGGGTCGTCGACTCCTCCTCGGCACGTCGGCCGCGTGAGGACCGCTCGGTGTCGCGGCGGGCGGCCGGCTCCTCCTCCCGCCGACGGCGGCTCGGCCGGGCCGGCTCGACGAGGGAACCGGGCTCGGGCACCACCGGGACGGTGAACCGTTCCGGGTCGCGCCGCGTGGCCGGCGCGGCCCAGGTGGCGGTGGTGGTGTCCGCCCAGGCGGGACGCTTCTCGGCGGCCTTCGGGCGCCGACCCAACCCGGCCAGCAGCGACCTGGCGGTCTTCGCCTCCTCGGCCCGGCCGACCATCACCGCGTTGCGCACCGCTGCCTGGTGCTGCTCGCGGCTGCGCCGACCGATGCTGACCGAGAACCGGACCAGCAGGGCCAGCACCACCAGCAGAATGCAGCCCAGGTAGCTGAACATCACCCAGGGCGCTGCGGCCCGACCGGCGTTGAGGCCGTGGAAGACAGCGAACGGCCAGGCCAGGTACGCGGTGGAGTGCAGCGTGCGCCACAGCCACTTCGGACCGACGCCGGCGAAGCGGGCGCGGATGATGCCGGTCCAGATCACGCTGACCATCAGCAGCGCCGCCACAGTGCCGAGCCCGATGTAGAGCCCACGGCCGCCGACGAACGGAACCAGCGCGTCGGTCGCCGCCGCCCGCCCGGTGGCGACCTTGGTGAGGACGTGGAAGCCGAGCCCGGCCACGCCCAGCACGCCGGTGGCCCGGTGTGCCGACTGCATCAGCACCCGGTGCGGGATGCGCAGCACCAGCCGGTCGGTGGCGAGCAGACCGAGCATCACTGTGAGGCTCAACGCCACCAGGGAGATGACCCCGGCGAAGAACTCGGTGAAGAAGAAGCCGTACGCGTACGCCGTCTGACCGACGCCGGTCAGCATGATCGCCGCCCAGAGCGCGGCGAGCACCGACGCGATCAGCAGGGCGCTCGCCGACCGTGACGGGGCGCGCACCCCCCGACTGCTGGCGCTGGTCCGGACCGTCGCCGCCTTCTTGTCCTGCTCTGCCCGGGCCATCTGCTCCTCGATCGTCTCGCGGCGGCGCACCACCGGCCGACCCCTGCTCCCCCATCCAGTACGGACCGGCGGGGCGTGCGGATCACCTGCGGAAGGAAATTTCTGGGCCGACATCGAACCGAGGGGCGCGGCCGTGCGTTCCACCCGCTCCCACCCGCCGATCAGGACAGTGACGAATGCCCATGCATTGACAGTCTCCGCAACACGCTTGTAACCTTTCAGCAATTTTCAGTCAGGCTTGCAATATCCCGGCAAGCCGGCACTCCCCCACCGCACCACCTCCCCCGCTCCCGCTCCCGTCAGGAGTCCCCCATGCACCGACGTCGACGTGGTTCGGCGCTCCTCGCCCTCGGACTGATCGCCAGCCTGCTCGTCCCCACCGCCGTGACGGCACCCCCGGCCGTCGCCGCCCCGTCCGGCGGCAAGAAGGTCATCGTCCAGCTCTTCGAGTGGAACTGGCCCTCGGTGGCCAGCGAGTGCCAGAGCACCCTCGGCCCCAAGGGCTACGGCTACGTGCAGGTCTCGCCTCCGCAGGAGCACGTGCGGGGCAACCAGTGGTGGCTGGCGTACCAGCCGGTCAGCTATCGGATCGAGTCCCGCAAGGGCACCCGGGCCCAGTTCCAGTCGATGGTGAACACCTGCCACGCGGCCGGGGTCAAGGTGATCGTCGACGCGGTGATCAACCACATGTCCGGTCAGGACAACGGCGGCACCGGTTGGGCCGGCTCGACCTACTCGCACTACGACTACCCGGGCATCTACCAGACCCAGGACTTCCACCACTGCGGGCGCAACGGCGGCGACGACATCGCCAACTACAACGACAGGTACGAGGTGCAGAACTGTGAACTGGTCAACCTCTCGGACCTGAAGACCGAGTCGGACTACGTCCGCACGAAGATCGCCTCGTACCTGAACGACCTGCTCTCGCTCGGCGTCGACGGCTTCCGGATGGACGCCAGCAAGCACATGCCGGCCGCCGACATCGCCGCCATCAGGGGCAAGCTGTCCCGCTCCGCGTACATCGTGCAGGAGGTCATCTACGGTGCCGGCGAGCCGGTCCAGCCGACCGAGTACACCGGCAACGGCGACGTGCACGAGTTCCGCTACGGCAAGGACCTGGCCCGGGTGTTCCGCTCCGAGCGGTTGGCGTACCTGCGCAACTTCGGCGAGGGCTGGGGGCACCTGCCCACCGGCCCGGCCTCGGTGTTCGTCGACAACCACGACACCCAGCGCGACTCCGGTGGGGTGCTGACCTACCGCGACCGGGGCATCTACGCGCTGGCGAACGCCTTCATGCTGGCCTGGCCGTACGGCTCTCCGACCGTCATGTCCAGCTACACCTTCAGCAACCGGGACGCCGGCCCACCGTCGGACGGCGCCAACAAGACGCTCAACGCCACCTGTTACTCCGGCTGGGAGTGCGAACACCGCTGGCCGGTGATCGCCAACATGGTCGGCTTCCGCAACGCCACCGAGGGTGCCGGCGTGGCCAACTGGTACGACAACGGCAACAACCACATCGCGTTCAGTCGCAGCGGCAAGGGCTTCCTCACCGTCAACGACGAGGACGCCGCGGTGAACGGCCGCTCCTACTACACGGGGTTGCCCGCCGGTCGGTACTGCGACGTCATCCACGGCACCTACGCGGGTGGGACGTGCAGCGGTCCGGTGATCACGGTGGACGGTAACGGCTGGTTCGCGGCGAACGTGCCGGCGCACGACGCGGTGGCCATCCACATCGGCGCGCGGGTCTGACGCGATCGGGGCCTCCGGACGGCGGGTCTCGCCGAACCGGGGGCCCCGAAGCATCCGCCACCATAGAGTGGTTTCGTGCCGTTTGACCGAAAGACTCCGTCCCGCCGTCGCGGCGTCTGGGTGGCCGCCGCGATCGGCGTACCCGCGCTGCTGGTGACCGCGCTGCTGGTCGGCCAGGCCCTCACCCCGAGCTCGACGGCCCCCGACGACCGCGACGTGGTGGCAGCCGACCCCACTCCGAGCAGTGTGGAGCAGAGCCCGGAGGAGTCGATCCCCCCGGCCGCGCCCGCCCCGGACGGGCTGCCGGTTGTCGACTACGACCCCGCACCCGGCGGGTTCCCCGCCGATCCGTTCACCATGGACGTCACACCGCTGGCCGACGGCGCGCACCCGACCAGACGGATCGCCGCGTACGACGCGCCCGGCGGTCGGCCTCGCGCCTTCCTCGAACCGACCATCCGCGGCGTCGAGCTGACCATGCCGATCGCCCAGCGGCGCGCCGGCTGGACGGCGGTCCTGCTGCCCTCGGCCAACCGCCGGCTCGCCTGGCTGCCGCCCGGCGGGTTCGAGACGGTGCCGCTGCGCGACCAGATCGTGGTGGAACGCAAGGTCCACCGGCTCACCTGGTACCGGGCCGGCAAGGCGGTGCGCTCCTGGGAGGTCAGCCTCGGCCAGTCGGGCCAGGAGACCCCACTGGGGCGGACCTTCATCCTGGGCCGCACCCCACCGCCGGAGGAGGTCTACGGCGGGGTGGACATCTACGCCCTCGGTTCGGTGCCCGACGACCCCGAGTCGGTGCCGTCCGGGCTGCAAGGCGCGCACATCGGGGTGCACACCTGGCACAACGACGACGAGCTGGGCGAGAACACCACCAACGGCTGCATCCGGCTGACCCGCAGCGGTCAACGGGAACTGCTCGCCGAGGTCCGCCCCGGCAGCAGCGTCGTCGTCGTCGACCAACTGGCCGCCCCACCGCCGACCGCCTGAGCACCGGCTCGCACTGTCACTCGCCGAGCAGCCAGCCGTTCTGCTCGGCGACCCGGATCGCGTCGGCCCGGTTGCGGGCACCGGTCTTGCCGATCGCCGCCGACAGGTGGTTGCGTACCGTCCCCTCGGACAGGTGCAACGCCCTGGCCAGGTCGGCGACGCTGCCACCGCCCCGGGCCGTCCGCAGCACCTCGGTCTCCCGCTCGGTCAGCGGGCTGAGCCCGGCGGCCAGCGTCTCCGCGGCCAACGTCGGGTCGACCACCCGCAGCCCGGCGTGCACCCGGCGGACCGCGTCGGCGAGCTGCCGGGCCGGCGTGTCCTTGACCACGAAACCGCTCGCACCGGCCTCCATGGCACGCCGCAGGTAGCCGGGTCGACCGAAGGTGGTCACCACCAGCACCCGGCAGGTCGGCAGCGCGGCCCGCAACGCCGCGGTGGCGGCGATCCCGTCCAGGCCGGGCATCTCCACGTCCAGGAGAGCCACGTCCGGAGCGCTGCGTCGGGCCTCGGGCACCACCTCGTCGCCCCGGCCGACCTCGGCGACCACCGTCAGGTCCTCCTCCAACGAGAGCAGGGCTGCCAGTGCACCCCGGACCAGCGCCTGGTCGTCGGCGAGCAACAGCCGGATCGGCGTGGAGCCGCCGCTCACCGGGCCTCCGCCGGCGCGTGCACCCGCAGCAGAAAACCGTCGCCCGTCGGCCGCCGGCCGACGGTCACCACAGCGTCCAGCCGCCGCGCCCGCTCCCGCAGGCCCACCAGCCCGTGCCCGCTCGGGTCGGGAGTGGACGGCCCGCCACCGTCGTCACTGATCTCGACCCGATCCGGGTGCACCCGAATGACGCAGCACCGCGCCCCGCTGTGCCGGACCACGTTCGTCACCCCTTCCCGTACCGCCCAGCCGAACAACCGGTCCCACTCCTGCGGCAGCTCGGGCACCTCGGCCGACACGTCCGCCGCGATGCCCGCCGAGGCCAGCGCGGAGCGGGCGCCGGCAAGCTCCGCGGCGAGGCTGACCTCGCGGTACGCCCCGACCGTCTGTCGTACGTCGGCCAGCGCGGCCCGGGCCAGCGCCTCCACCTCGGCGATCTCGGTGGCGGCCCGGTCCCGGTCGACCTCGATCAGACGGCCGGCCAACTCGGCCTTGATCGCCACCACGGTCAACGAGTGCCCGAGGATGTCGTGCAGGTCACGGGCGGCACGGGACCGCTCCTCGGCGACCGCGAGCCGACCGATCTCCTGTTGGGCGGCGCGGAGTTCGCTGTTGCGCTGCGCCAACTGGGACACACCGAACATGGCGAACGAGGCGAGCAGCACCGCGAAGACGATGCCGTTCTCCGCCTCCCACCCCGGCACCAGCCGGGACGCCAACACCGGGGTCACCGCACAGAGCACGACGACGGCCAACGCCTCCCGCAGCGGCAGCAGGAAGACCGCCGCCGCGGCCACGTAGACCAGGGTGGCCAGCCAGTCCCCTCCGGTGCCCGGGAGACTGGCCAGGCCCACCGCCAGCAGCAGCGCCAGCCCGGCCCGAGCCCGGCCGGCCGGGATGGGCGACATCGACTGGCGCAGCTTGCGCGCCCACTGGAACAGCAACACGTAACCGATGCCGAAGACGACAAGGGCCACCACACCGAGGAGCCGCCGCCACAGCTCCGGCTGGTGCAGGGCGGTGGCGAGCGGCACGTTGAGGAAGAACAGCCAGACGGCGGCCAGCAGCCAGCCGGTGACCCGCCAGTGGCGGCTCACCGGCCGCTGCCCGCTCGGGAGGTCCATCGGGTTCACGCTAGCGGCCCGGTCGCTCAGACCCGCGCGGTGTCCCGGCGGAACAACCGGGCCGCGCCGACGCCGAACAGCAGCGCCCAGACGACGAGGTTCGCCACCGCCGCCATGCTCACCCCGTCGCCGGTCAACGGGGCACGGGCCAGCACGCCCATGCCGTACACCGGGGTGAACTTCGCGACCTGCTGGAGCACGTCCGGCAACACCTCGACCGGGACGAACAGTCCGCCGAACATGGCCAGCACCGCCAGCACGGGGCCGATCATCTGCATGACGTTCTCGGCCGGCGCCAGGTAGCCGATGAAGAGACCGAACGCGGCGAAGACCAGCGAGCCGATCCAGGCGGCGAGCCCGGACAGCAGCCAGACGTACGCCGGGACGCGAACGCCGGCCACGGCACCCACCAGGAACTCGACGACCACCGCGAGCAGACCGAGGCTCATCGCGGTGATCAGCTTGGTCGCCACGTACGCCGCCGGGCGCAGCGGGGTGAGCCGCAGTTGTCGGCTCCAGCCCAGGGCCCGTTCGGTGGCCACCGCGCCACCGACACTGGTGGTGGCCACCATCGCCGCGTAGACGGCCAGGCTGATCATGACGTACGCCGTCACCGGCCGACCGTTGTCCAGTGACTGCCCGCCCTGCGGCAGGCCGAAGATGAGAAAGAAGACGCCGGGCATGATCAGCGTGAAGGCGAGGGTGCGGCGGTTGCGCAGCACCCGGCGCAGCTCGATGCCCAGGGCGCCGGGAGCGAACCCGCCCAGCGCGGGCAGCCGACGGTCCGGCTCGGTGACAGCGGCGCGGGTGGGGGTGGAGGTGGTCATCTCAGGCTCCGGTCTGCGCTGTGGTCAGGGCGAGGAAGGCGTCCTCGAGGTTGCGGGAGATGATCTCGACGTCCCGGGCGGCGGTCCGGGTCAGCAGGTGCCGGGCGACGGCATCCGAGTCGCCGGTCCGTACCAGCACGCTGTCGCCGCGCACCTCGACGGCGTCCACGCCGGGCAGCGCGGCGAGCGCGGCCTGGTCGGCACCGGGCAGGGTGGCCCGCACGGTACGGCCGGCGGCCAGGTTCTTGATCTCCGCGGTGGTGCCGTCGGCGACGATGCGTCCTTGCCGGACCAGCACGATCCGGTCGGCGTACGCGTCCGCCTCGTCGAGGTAGTGGGTGGCGAAGATGACTGTCCGTCCGCGCCGGGCGTCACGGCGCAGGGCCTGCCAGAAGTCGCGCCGACCCTCGACGTCCATGCCGGTGGTCGGCTCGTCGAGCACCATCAGGTCCGGGTCGGGCAGCAGGGCCAGCGCGAAGCGCAACCGCTGCTGCTGACCACCCGAGCAGCGCCCGACCACCCGGTCGGCGATGTCGGTGATACCGGCCCGCTCCAGCACCTCCGCCGCCGGGCGGGTGTGCCGGTAGAAGTGCGCGGTCATCCGCACCGTCTCGCCCACGGTGAGGTCCTTGAGCAGCCCACCGGTCTGGAGTACGGCGGCGACGCGACCTCGGGCCACCGCGTCGTCAGGGGTGCCACCGAGGACGCGGACGGTGCCAGTGTCCGGGCGGGACAGCCCGAGCAGCATGTCAATGGTGGTGGTCTTGCCCGCGCCGTTCGGGCCGAGGAACGCCACCACCTCGCCGGGCTGCACCCGAAGGCTCAACCCGTCGACAGCGGTGACCGCCCCGAAACTCTTGGTGAGGCCGTCCAACTCGACAGCCGGATGCGTACTGGTCATGCCAGTCATGCTCCGGCGGCGCGTACCCCGATGCCCGGAGCGGTCGTCACGCTCCGACCGTGACATTTGTCAGGGGCCTGTTCCCCCGGAGGGTTTCCCCGCCCGGCAGCGGGTAACCGCCGGGCCGAAGCCGCGACACCGGGAGGACGCGATGGGTGCCACGCCGCAGGGTCAGGTCGACACGATCGTGCTGATCCACGGGCTCTGGATGACGCCGCGCAGCTGGGAGGGGTGGGCCCAGCGGTACACCGAACGCGGTATGCACGTCATCGCCCCAGCCTGGCCCGGCATGGACCGGTCCGTGGAGCAGTTGCGCGACGACCCCGGCCCCATCGCCGAGCAGAGCATGGCCACCATCGTCGCGCACTACGACAAGATCATCCGGGCACTGCCCCGACCGCCGATCATCATGGGGCACTCGTTCGGCGGCCTGTTCGCCCAGGTCCTCGCCGACCGGGGTCTCGGCGCGGCAGTGGTGGGGGTGCACCCCGCGGCGATCAAGGGGGTGCTCAAGGTGCCGCTGAGTCAGCTGCGCTCGGGCTTCCCGATCCTGCGCAGCCCCGCCAACCGCAGCAAGGCCGTCCCGTTCACCCAGGACGACTTCGCCTACACCTTCGGCAACACGATGAGCCGCGAGGAGTCCGACCGGGCCTGGCAGCGCTACGCCGTCCCCGGCGCCGGCCGGGTCTTCTTCGAGGGCGCCTTCGCCAACGTCGACCCGCGCTCACCCGCCCGGGTCGACGTCGGGCGCACCGACCGGGCACCGCTGCTGCTGATGGCCGGCGAGGCCGACCACGTGGTGCCGGCGTCGGTGGTCCGCGCCAACGCCGGGCTCTACCAGAAGTCCCGGGCCCTCACCGCGTACGAGCAGTTCCCCGGCCGATCGCACTTCACCGTCGGACAACCCGGCTGGGAGCCGATCGCCGACTACGCGCTGGACTGGGCGCTGCGCGCGGCGGCCCTGCCCCGCGAGGCGACAATCGCCAGCGAAACCCCCCGCCGCTGACCCGGCTGGTCGCCCTGCCCGATTGCCATGATCAGATGATGAGAAACAGCTCTGGAATGTCTCTGACAGCTGTTTCTCATCACCTGATCACGCAAGACCACGCTGGCGGTGCGGCATGTCGGCGTCCTGGCGGGGTACCTCTGTGCGATGAGGGCCAGTTTCCGGCTTGGCCGGGTCGCAGGAGTGCCGGTCGGTGTCAACTGGAGTGTGCTGGTCATCTTCGCGCTGATCGCGTGGGGGTTGGCCGCGAACCAGTTCCCCCGTTCGTACCCGGACCGCTCGCCCGTGGCGTACACCCTCGCCGGCCTGGCCGCGGCGGTGGTCTTCTTCCTCGGCCTGCTCGCCCACGAGGTGTCGCACGCGGTGGTGGCCAAACGCAACGGGCTGGAGGTCGACGGCATCACGCTGTGGCTGTTCGGTGGCGTGGCCGAGTTGCGGGGCGAGCCGCGTGACCCGGGCGCGGAGTTGCGCATCGCAGGCGTCGGCCCGCTGGTCAGCCTGCTGATCGGGGCGTTCTTCGGTGCCATCGCGGCGTTGCTCGCGCTGGCCGGGCAGGGCGGGCTGCTGTTCGGGGCGGTGGCCTGGCTGGCGGGGATCAACGTGTTGCTGGCCGTCTTCAACGTGCTGCCGGCCGCGCCCCTGGACGGTGGCCGGTTGCTGCGCGCCGCGGTCTGGAAGGCCACCGGCGACCGGACCCGGGCGTCAGTGGTCGCCGCTCGGGCCGGCTGGGTGCTGGGTGTGCTGCTGATCGGCCTGGGGTTGTGGCAGTTCCTGTCCGGTGTCGGTTTCGGTGGGCTCTGGTTGGCGCTGATCGGCTGGTTCCTGATCGGAGCAGCCGGCATGGAGGAGCGGCAGGCCCGCACCGGCACCGCGCTGCGCGGGATCCGGGTGGGCGACGTGATGACCCCGCAGCCGCAGACGGCCTCGGCGCAGATGACTGTCGCGGACTTCGTCGACCACTACCTGTTCGCGTACCGGCATTCGGCGCTGCCGCTGACCGAGGACGGCCGGCCGACCGGGCTGGTCACCGTCGATCGGGTGCGGGGCGTGCCGCCGGAGCGGCGGGCGTCGACCACGCTGGCCGAGGTGGCCTGCCGGGCCGAGGATCTGGTGCTGGCCCAGCCCGGGGAACAGCTCAACGACCTGCTCCCCCGGCTCTCCGAGTGCGCCGACGGCCGCGCCCTGGTGGTGACCGAAGACGGCCACCTGACCGGCATCGTCTCCCCCAGCGACATCAGCCGCGCCGTCCAACGCAGCACCCTCCGCACCCCCAACCCCACCCCCTCCCCACCCCGTTGATCATGAAGTTATTGCGCCGACACGCCGTGCCGAGTGGCAATAACTTCATGATCAACCGAGGCGGAGGGCTGAGGCGGGGGCCGAGGCGGGGGCGGGGGCGGGGCGGGGGCGGGGGCGGGGGCGGGGGGCAGGGATTGCGGGGTCAGGAGTGGGGGCAGGTGTCTCGGTACTCCTGGATGGTTGCTGAGGCTGGGGGTGCGGGGCAGAGGAACTGGTCGTAGCGGGTGTCGTCGTCCACGAAGCGCTTCAGCCAGGAGATGCTGTACTTGGCGACCGTCACGTTCGTCGAGGTGGGCGCGGAGTGGCTGGCGTTGTTGAGTTCCAGGTACGCCTTGTCCAGCGTGGACGGCAGGCTGGTGTAGAAGGGCTCCGAGTGCGACGAGACCGGCGCCACCGAGTCGTTCTCCGCGCCGACGACCAGCGTCGGCACTCGTACGCCGGACCAGTTCTTGACGGTGTGCCAGCCGGTCAGCGGGATCGCGGCCTGCAACTGCGGTCGTGAGTTCGCCGCCGAGAGGCTGCCGCCGCCGCCCATCGAGTGCCCCATCACGGCGAGCCGGTTGCGGTCGATCCGGGTACGCACGCCGCTGGTGTTGGTGAGGTAGTCCAGGGCTGCGAGCAGTTGCGTGCCCCGGCTGGCCGGCTGGTCGTAGCGGGACAACGTGTCGATCGTGATCACCACGAAGCCCTGCGAGGCGAGGCGCGGTCCCAGCCAGGCCACGCTGGACTGGGTGGCGGTGTAGCCGGGTGAGATCGCCACCGCGCCGAAGGTGCCCTCGGCGGTGCTGGTCGGGTAGTAGATCGTCCCGCCCCGGAAACCGCTGACGCTGGAGGCCGCGACGGTGCTCTGGGCGATGGCGAACGCGCCTCGGCTGGCCTCGATGCTGGCCACGGTGGGGGCCGGGCCGCGCTCGTAGGGGCTGGCGGCGCCGTGGGCGGCCGGCGCCGCTGCGCCCAGTCCGGCGCCGAGCACGGCCAGGGCGAGCGCCCAGCGCAGACCGCGGCGGGGGCGAGGGACGACTGGTTCGGTGATGATGGCGGGTACGGGCTGCATGTCTCGCTCCGAGGGATGGAGCCGACGGTCCCGGGACGGGGACCGGACGATGAGACTCATCGACAGACGTCAGTGTCCGCTCAGGGTCTCGCACCCCACCAATCCCAGCCGCCCCATGCCGCCGCGCTATGACACGCGCCGCGTCACCGGGGGAAGTAGCGGTCCATGGCCTCGGTGCGGAACGTGCCCTTCGGGTCCAGGTCGGCCAGGAGCGCGGCGAAGTCGTCGTAGCGCGGGTAGCGGGCGGACAGCTCGGCCGGGTCGGTGACGAAGACCTTGCCCCAGTGCGGGCGGGGCGCGAAGGGCGCCAGCCGCTCCTCCACGGCGGCCACCACGGGCAGCACCGCCGCGGTGTCGTCGACCCAGGTGAAGTGCAGCACGAAGCTGTCGCGCCGGTAGTTCGGGCTGAGCCACAAATCGTCGGCCGCCACCGTCCGCAGCTCGGACACCAGCAGTACCGGGGCGATCAGGTCCGCCACGTCGTCCAGGGCGGCGAGCGCGTCTGCCGCCGCCGTACGCGCGACGTGATACTCGGACTGCAGCTCGTCGCCGCTGCTCGGGGTGAAGCCGAGCTTGAAGTGCGGCAGCCGTTCGTGCCACGGGCCCGGCTCGCCGAGCTGCGGGGTGCAGTTCTCCGCCGGCATCCCGAGCACCGGGTGCCGAGGCTGGTCGGCAGCCGTGGTGCCCAGCCAGTCCGCCGGGGGTGACGGCTCGTCGGCCACCTGCTTGCGCCACACCTCGCGCAGCCGGGGGGTACGGAAGTCGGTGAAGACACTCACGCTGTACGCCGAGCCGAGCGCCTCGTCCAACGCCGTCCGGTCCAGGTCGAGGCGTACGTACTGGCGCAGCGCGAAGGTCGGCACGACGTCCAGCGTGACGCGGGTGACCAGGCCGAGTGCGCCGAGCCCGACCACCATGCCGGCGAACGTGTCGGTGTCGCGGTCGACCCGCAGCAGGTCACCGTCGGCGGTGACCAGTTCGAGGCCGGCGACCGCGCTGGCCAGGTTGCCGTGGGTCTGACCGGAGCCGTGGGTGGCGGTGGCCACTGCGCCGGCCACCGAGATGTGCGGCAGCGAGGCGAGGTTTTCCAGCGCGTACCCCTGGGTGTGCAGCTGTCGGGCGACGTCGCCGTAGCGCATCGCGCCGCTCACCGTGACCTGCCCGCGCTCGTGGTCCACCTCGACGACCGGGGGCAGCCCGGCGAGGCTGACCAGGTCACCGTCGGTGTCGCCGAGACGGTTGAAGGAGTGCCCGCTGCCCACCGCCCGGATCCGGCTGCTGCCGGCGACGAGCCGGCGCAGCTCGTCGACAGAGGTGGGGCGGTGGAACGCCTTCGCGGCGTACCGCACGTTGCCGGCCCAGTTGCGGCGCGGAACGTCAGTGGTCGACGCGGTGTGCGGTCCCTGCGCGGTCATGTGGCGGTCTCCCGATCGGTGCTCTGCTGGTCGGCCAACGCGGCGACGAGGGCACCCAGAACGGTATCCGTCTCGGACGTGTTGTAGCCACGCTGGGCGATCGGCAGACCAGCCTTGGTGGCGCGTTCGATCTCCCCGCGGGCCGCCTGCCGGGCTGACGTGTCCCCGGACATCAGCGCGTCCTGGCCGCGTCGGATCAACCGGTCGACCCGGTCCATCTGGTAGCCACGCAGACCGATCATGAGCTCCGGTGCCTCGAAGGCGGCGCGGCGCACCGCGAGCAGGTCGACGAACCGGTCGCCGGCATAGCGGGTCAACGCGGCCGACACCTGCTCGGGCTGCTCACGGACCTGGTCGAGGACGAGCAACTCGATGGCCGGGCGACCGTCGGACGGATGGCGCGCCGTCACCAGCTCACGGGGCACACCCTGCACAGGAACCAGCAACAGTCGCGGCGGGCTCGCGTAGCCGTCGCGTCGGGGCGGCTCGTCGAGGACCAGCGTGTCGACCTCGTCCCACCGAATCTCCCGGCGCAGGCCGGGACGCCGGATGCTGAGCCCATCCGAGTGGATCCCGAACCGGAACGGCCGCATCGCGCTGACCAGCGCCACCGCGCCGAGCGCGATCGCCCCCACCGCGATGATCGTCCGTAGCAGGGCGCCGTCGCTGGGATAGACCAACAGAAGCACTCCACCGAGTACGCACACCGAGGCGAGCGCACGGGCCCCCCGATTCCGGCGCAGTTCCACGCTCGGACCCCCGTTTCATGACCGTGGCGTCGGTCCCGACATCTTCCGCCAGACCGGGCACCAGGGACACCGGTCGATCGGGCACGGTTGTTCTCGTCGTCGTCGGGGAACCCTACGCCCATGAGCAGCTACCGTGATCCGGCCGCACGAGGCGACGTCTTCCCCTCCGAGGAGGAGCTGGACCCGACCGGCACCGAGGTCGAGCAGGCCAGCGCGCCGCCGGCCGGCGAGTTTTCGAGCCACCCGTCGCCGACGCCCGGTCCTCGGCCCACACCGACGCCCGCGCCCGCCCCGACTCCGGTGCCGGCACCCGGCCCGCCGCCGCGCGCTCCTGGCGCGCAGTCGATCGTGACGCGTCACCTGGACGGCTCGGTGGAGGTGGTCACCGACCTCGACGGTGACGGCGTCGCCGACGTCGTCCAGATCGACGTGGACGGTGACGGGATCCCGGACATCACCTACGTGGACAGTGACCGCGACGGGCGGCTGGACACCGTGCTGGGCGACCCGAGCGCGGTCGGGACAAACTTCCACCGGGCCTGACCGGCGAGGTCGTCCCACGGCCACCCGGCCGAGTCAGAGCTTCGCCATCACCTCGCCGGCGACCAGCTCCAGGTGCTCCAGGTCGCTGAGGTCCAGCACCTGGAGGTAGAGCCGCTCGCTGCCGATCTCCGCGTACCGGCCGATGGTGTCCAGCACCTCGGCGGGCGTGCCGGCCAGACCGTTGGCCCGCAGCTCGTCCGGATCGCGACCGATGGCGGCAGCGCGGCGGGCCACCTCGGCGTCGTCGCGCCCGCAGCAGAGCACCAGGGCGTTGGACCAGACCATCTCGGCCGGGTCCCGGCCGATCTCGACGCAGGCCGCGCGTACCCGGTCGAACTGCGCCGCGGTGTCCGGCACCGAGGCGAACGGCAGGTTGAACTCGTCCGCGTAGCGGGCGGCCAGCCGAGGGGTGCGCTTCGGGCCCGTACCGCCGAGCAGGATCGGAGGACGGGGCTGCTGCACGGGCTTTGGCAGGGCCGACGAGTTCCGGACCGGGTAGTACCGGCCGTCGTGGTCGAACCGCTCCCCCGGCGGCGTGGCCCAGAGCCCGGTGATGACGGCGAGCTGCTCCTCCAGCCGGTCGAACCGCTCGCCGAGCGGCGGGAACGCGATGCCGTACGCGCTGTGCTCCTCGGCGTACCAGCCGCTGCCGATGCCCAGCTCCACCCGGCCGCCGCTCATCTGGTCGACCTGCGCCACAGTGATCGCCAGCGGGCCGGGCAGCCGGAAGGTGGCGGCGGTCATGAGCGTGCCGAGCCGGATGCGGCTGGTCTCCCGGGCCAGGCCGGCGAGCGTGGTCCACGCGTCGGTGGGGCCGGGCTCGCCGCTGACGTCACCCATCTTCAGGTAGTGGTCGGACCGGAAGAACGCGCCGTAGCCGGCGTCCTCGGCGCAGCGGGCGACGGCGAGCAACTGGTCGTAGGTGGCACCCTGCTGGGGCTCGGTGAAGATCCGAAGTTCCATGATCCGAGCATAGGGAGCCGATCGGCGGTGGCGCGTCGGGACGACGACCGTCGTCATATGCTTTGACAGTCATATGACGGACGAGGCATATTGGGAAGGTGTCCACCGACGCCTTCACCGTCCTCGCCGAGCCCACCCGGCGCCGGATCCTCGATCAGCTCCGCGACGCCGAACGCAGCGTCGGCGAGCTGGTCGATGGGCTCGGGGTCAGCCAGCCAGCCGTCTCCAAACACCTGCGGGTGCTGCGCGACGCCGGCTTCGTCACCTGCCGGACGGCCGCCCGACAGCGGATCTACCGCCTCGACCCCGGCCCGCTGCGGGTCGTCGACGGCTGGCTCGACCCGTACCGGCGGCTCTGGGCCCGACACCTGGACGCCCTGGAACGGCACCTCGACAGTCAGGAGCAGTGAATGGACCGCGACGCGTTCCGCCCGAGCCCACCCGCCGACGTGCGCGCCGAGCGAAACGACGCTCGCGCGACCCTCGTCTTCGTCCGCGACCTGCGGCATCCGCCAGCCACCGTCTGGGCGGCACTGACCGACCCGGCCCAGCTCGCGCAGTGGGCGCCGTTCCTCGCCGACCGCGATCTCGGCAACGCCGGCGCCGCCGTGCTCACCCTCGTCGACGGCGAGACCACCCAGGAGGACCCGGCGACGGTACGCCGGGCCGAGCCGCCGCACCTGCTGGAGTACACCTGGGGCGACGACCTGCTGCGCTGGGAGCTGAGCCCGCTGGGCAGCGGCACCCGGCTCACCCTGCGGCACACCGTCGCCGACCGGGGCATGCTGCCGATGGTCGCGGCCGGCTGGCACCTCTGCCTCGACGTGGCCGACCGGTTGCTCGACGGCGACCCGGTCGGCCCGATCCGCGGCGCGGAGGCCAAGGACTTCGGCTGGCCCGAGCTGCGCGACGCGTACGCCGAACGGCTCGGTGAGGGCTGACCGGTGCAGTTCCGGCGGCCCCGGAGCCCGGAGCCGCCGGAACCCGGTCAGACGTACGGCCGCTTGGCGTACGCCTCGCGCAGCGCGGTCAACCCGGCCGCCTTCGGCACCAGGGTGCCCCAGCCGGAGTTGAAGTAGTTGGTGCGCACGATCCGTGGCCCGCGCTCGGCGTTGAGCTGGGCGATCGCGGGCGGGACGGTGGCGATCCAGGCGGCCTGGTTCGGAATCTCGGCGACCCTGACGCCCCACTCCGCGATGATCACGGGTCGGGACAGCGCCACCGGGCCGAGATCCGCCACCGCCCAGTCCTTGGTACGCCGAAACCGGGCCAGCGCGGTGTGGCTGGCGTTGGTGCCGTACACGTTCCACTGGAGGTAGTCGAGGCGGGACATCAGCGACTCCGGGTGGGTGCGCTGGAAGCATTCCCGGTCGAAGCCGCCCAACCCCACCGAGAAGGTCGTCCCGGTGGGCAGGGTCCGCGCCTTGAACCACGTCAGGATGTAGTTCATCGCCTGCACCGCGCGAGCGTCCGACTCGGCCCAGGTGTACGCCTTCCCGTCCTCGGTGGTGCCGAACTCGTGATCGGTGTCCAGTTCCGAGGCGAGCTGGATGTTCACCCCGAAACCGAGCGCCCGGTACTGCGACAGGGCGCGGGCGAACAACCCGTCGCACTGCCCCTTGATCACCTGGTTGTACCCGTACGCCCTCGGCCAGGTGGTGCCGGGGCGCTGCTGGATGGTCATCGACGGGGCCGGCACCGTGTAGCTGACGCCGTCCACAGTGATGCTCTGCGGCCCGTAGTTCGGGGCGCCGTAACTCTTCAACTCCAGGACCATGTTCATCTGCACACCGGCCTTACCCAGGTTGACCAGCCAGGGCCGGTTGTAGCCGGGGAAGATGAAACCGTCGGCGAAGCTGCGGTACTGGGTGAGCGACCGGAAGTTGCCGCCGGCCATGTCGGCGGTCGGGTCGGCGCCTCCGGAGAGGTAGTAGCCGCCGAGCACGGGTTGGCTCAGGCTGTAGTCGGCGGCCGCCGTCGCGGTGTTGCCGGCGGCGTCGCGGACCTGGACGGTGACCCTGGGCATCACGCCACCGACCGATACACGGCCACGGAGCCGTTGTCGGAGACCCGGGTCCAGGTACGTCCGGAGTTGTCGGTGACGGTGACTGTGAGCGGGTCGATGACCGCGGTGACCTTGACCGGCGCGCTGCTGTTGCCCTGCGCGTCGGTGACCACGATGGTGACGGTCAGCGGTTTGGTGTCGGCGTCCGAGTAGGTGACGGTCAGCAGCATCTGGTCACCCGGCGCGAAGACGGATGCGTTCAGGGCTGCGGTTGCAGTGGGAGCGGCCATGTCGGGCCCTTTCTTGCTCGGTCGCCGGGCCTCGGCGCGCGGTCGAGCGACGCCGGACCCCGGCGGGGTCCACAGTGCGAAAGGCCGGCGGGGCACGGGGACGGCGGGCACGACCGGCGGACGGCGCTGCCTGACTGCCGATCGTGCTGACGTCCTTGTCCCGATGGGCGGAGGCACCGCTGCGGGCGCCCGCAGGGGTGTCGGTGACAGCCACGGCCTGTCGTACGCGCGATCGGCACGGCAGCTGTGCCGTGACCGCCACGGCTTCGAGGCCGGGCTGGGTGAGGGCGGCACCGGTGCGGACGATGTTGTCCCCACCGGGCCGGAGGATCGGGATGTGGCCCGCCACCCGTCTACCTCCACCTGCCCCAAGGGTGCCCTACCAGGGGATTTACCGTCTTGTCCGAATTGCGACAAGAGCCCGGAAGGCTCGGGAAGGGCTTGGCGCGACGGGTTACTCGGGCGGCGTGCCCCGCACGGCCCAGGCCCGCGCGGTGAGCCGGATCGACCCGTCCGGCTCGATCGGAAGCCGGGTCGCCAGCAACTCCCGCAGCGCGGCCCGGTCGGATTCGGCCAACGTCGCGACGTACCCCGGGGCGGACCCCTGACCGCCGAGGAACGGTGCCCAGTAGTCGGCGAAGTTGGTAAAGGTCGTCGGTACGTCGACCGGCCAGACCGACACGTCCCGCAACCCGGCCCGCTCCCACAGCGTGCGGAGCGCGTCGGGCTGGCACACGGTGGTGCGGTTCCCCTCGTCCCGCTTCGCCGAGGCCGGGTCGAGCTGTGCGGCGGCGGCCCAGAAGTGCCGCATCATCGCCATTCCCTCGGCGTAGTCCCAGACGTAGGCGGCCACCACCCCGGCCGGCCGGACCACCCGGGCGAACTCCGCCACCGCCCGCGCGGGCTCCGGCACGAAATTGAGCGTCAATCCGCTGACGACCACGTCCGCGACGCGATCGGGCAGCGGCAGCGCTTGGGCGTCACCAACATGGAAGGCCGCTCGGGGGTCGGTGACCTGGGTACGCGCGACAGCGACGAAGCCCTCCGACGGGTCGATGCCGGTTATCTCGGCGGGGTCGTTGTGGGTGAGGATCGTCGAGGTCAGTGCTCCGGTGCCGCTGCCCACGTCGAGCCAGTGCCGCTCCGGCGCAACGGCCAACCCGCGCAGGAATTCCACAGCGACCAGGCGGCTCCACCGACCCACGTACGCCTCGTACGCGTCACCGTTCGCCCACACCGGCTGCACCATCCCGAAAAGATACGACAGGTCAGGGCCGTCGATGCTGGCGTTCAGTCGAGGTGATCGGCGGGGGCGGTCTGGAGCAGCCAGGCCAGTGGCATCCGTGCCCGCGTCTCGTAGCTGCCGTCCCTGCTCAGCCGGTGGAGGGTGACCGTCTGCGCGCCGTCCCGATCGACGACCCAGTACTGCGGGATCCCCGCCGACGCGTACTCGCGGACCTTGGTCACGGAGTCCATCGCCTCCGAGCCCGGCGAGACGATCTCCACGACGAGTACGACGTCGGCGACAGTGGCCCAGACGCTGCGGGACGGCGGCTTACGCCAGACGCTCACGTCGGGGATGCGGCCACCGTCACCGTCCGGTCCGGAGATGCGCACACCGACCGCCTGAAGCACGTGCTCGGCAGGCCACCCGGCCACGATCAGCCAGGCGAAGAGGCGGCTGGCGATCATGGCGTGTTCCGAATCGGGCGGCGGCATGACCGACAGGACCCCCTCGGGGCTGGTCTCATAGCGGTGACCGTTCGGATCGGCGGCGTTCATCGCCGCCACGTCTGCGAGCGTCACAACGGCGGGCATGTGCATGCCGACAGCCTCAGCGCTCATGGGTCTCATCCTAGGTGACCAGCGGTGCCGAGCACCGCACCCGAAGGCGCGGTGTCCGCGGCGGTGGCGACTGGTCCACCCGATCTGGCATCCTGGTCAAGTGGAACCTCGTTCCGCTAACAATGACACGGGACACTGTTCCGTTTGCCGAGTGACGGAGGTAACGGCGCGTTGGTCGACATCGACGGCGAACCAGGGAGGCCGACCCCGCGGAAGCGGGCCGACGCCCGGCGCAACGAGGCGACACTGCTGGCCGCCGCCGCCTCGGCCTTCGTCACCTCGGGCGTGGACGTGCCCGTACGGGACATCGCCACCCGGGCCGGCGTCGGTGTGGGCACCATCTACCGCCACTTTCCGACCCGCGCCGACCTCATCGTCGCCGTCTACCGACACCAGGTCGAGGCGTGCGCGGAGGCCGGGCCGACGCTGTTGGCGGAGAGCGACACACCGCACGCCGCCCTCGCCCAGTGGATCAATATCTTCGTCGACTTCCTGGTCACCAAGCACGGCCTCGCCGAGGCGCTACAGTCCGACAACGCGGCCTTCGAGGCGCTGCACGCCTACTTCCTGGACCGGCTCCTGCCGGTGTGCGCCCAACTGCTCGACGCCGCTGCCGCGGCTGGCGAGATCCGCCCCGACGTGAGGGCCTTTGAGCTGCTGCGCGGTGTCGGCAATCTCTGCATCGGCGCCGGCGAACCTCGCTATGACGCGCGTCGCATGGTCGAACTCCTCGTCGCGGGGCTGCGCCAACACGAGGCCACCGGGCCGCGATAGCTTATTGATCATGGCGAACTGGGAGCTTCGGCCGGCCTCGGCGGCGGACGTCGAGGCGGTGGCCGAGTTGCGGGCGGTGGTACTGCGGGCCGATCTGGAGCGGCTCGGGCGGTACGACGAACAGCGGGTGCGGCAGCGCCTGCGGGACGGTTTCGCACCGGCGTACACCTGGGTCGTCGAGGTGGACGGCGCGTTCGCCGGCTGCGTGGCGCTGCGGCCCGCCGCGGACGCCCACTGGCTGGAGCACTTCTACCTGGCTCCGCGGCTACAGGGCAGTGGCATCGGCACGGCAGTTCTGCGCGAGTTGCTGCGTCGGTGCGACAGCGCCGGCACGCCGGTCCGGCTGAACGTGCTGCGGGGCAGCCCGGCCCGCAGCCTGTACGAGCGGCACGGCTTCACCCTCGACACCGAGGATGCGGTGGACGTGTTCATGGTTCGCGCCCCCAAGGCGATCGCCGCCCAGACTCCAACAGTGTCAATGTAACGTTGACGGATGACGTCGGAGCTGGCCCGGTTGGCGGAGGTCCGCGCCACCCGCGCCTGCCTGGACGAGCAGGAGCTGGAGCTCATCGACCGCGCACGCCACGACGGTGCGACGTGGGCTCAGATCGCGACGGCACTCGGCCTCGGCAGCCGGCAGGCCGCCGAGCAGCGTCGACAACGGCTGGTGGCGGCACGGTGGTCCCGGCGGCAGCAGCTCGACCTCCGGATGCCTCAGCAGATCGCGGCGCTGCGGGCGGCGGTGGCCGACCTGGCCCGGTGGATCGGGGCCGACCAGCGGTGGGACAGCCGATTTCGTCGAGCGGCGCTCGTCCGGAGCACCGTGGACGCCGCGCTGGACGCGGCCCCGGGTTCGCTGCACGCGTTGGCCCTGCACCTCACCACCGATCTCGCCGGAGCGGGTGAGCGACTGCCCGCGCCGGCGCGGACCGCCGCGAGGAAGATCGACGTCGCCCTGTCAACGGTTGATTGACAAGGGCCAGCGGCATTGCCCGCACTCCGCTCAAGCTTGAGGATATGAGTCACCTCGACTCAACTCGGAGTGCTCATGCGTCGCAACGCGGGCCTGTTCGTGGCGATCTCCCTGCTGTCCGGCTTCGGCAGCAGCGCCATGTCCCTGGTCGCCGGCATCTGGATCCTGGACCTCACCGGCTCCACCAGCCTCGCCGCCCTCGCCGGGCTCTGCGTCTACGCCCCGGTGCTCACCGGCCCGTGGTTGGGCGGTCTGCTCGACCGGGCGGCCCGGCGGCCGCTGGTCATCGCCGTCAACCTCATGCTGGCGGCCGCCCTGCTCGCGCTCCTCGCGGTGCGCGGGCCGGGGCAGACATGGCTCATCTTCGCCGTCGCGTGCGCCTACGGCGTCAGCTACGTGCTGATCGACGCCGGCGAGACGGCGTTGCTGCCGTCGGCACTCGCGCCGGCCGAACTCGGTGACGTCAACGGGTGGCGCTCCAGCGCGCAGGAGGGCATGAAGCTCGTCGCTCCCCTGGCCGGGGCCGGCCTCTACGGGTGGCGCGGCGGCCACGCGGTCGCCGTCCTCAGCGCCGCCATGCCGGTCCTGGTCGCCACCCTGTACGCGCTCCTTCGCCTCAACGGTGCGCCCACCGGCCGGCCCCCCGAACGCGGCGACGGCCCACGTGCCGGAATGGTGGTCCTGTTCGGACAGCGAGCGACCCGGCTGGCGGTCGTGCTCGCCGCGGTGTCGATAGCCATGTCCGGCTTCACGACCGCGGGAATCTACGCGATCGTCGTGACCGAGCTACGCCTGCCGACGACGTTCCTCGGTGTGCTGGCCAGCGCGCAGGGCGCGGGTTCCGTTCTCGGTGGCCTGATCGTCGGCCGGCTCATCGCGGCGAGAGGTCCCGTGGCCATCGGTGTCGCCGGAACGGCGCTGTTCGCGGTCGGTTGCCTGACGCGTTGCCTGCCGTGGTGGCCGGCAACTGTCGTCGGGGCGGTGGTGGCCGGCGTCGGGCTGCCCTGGACCCTGGTCGCGGCGGTGACCGCCGTACAGACCCACACGCCGTCAGCGCTGCTGGGACGGGTCTCCGCGACGGCCAACACCGCGATGTTCGGACCGCTCGTCGTGGCGATTCCGCTCGGCTCCGCGGCCGTCCACCTCGGTGCCCGCCCGCCGCTCATGGCAGCCGCGGCGATCTGCCTGACCGCCGTGGTGATGGCGACGTTCCGCCGCCGGTCGACGCCGTACGACGAGACGCCGACCGCGTCCACACCACGCCGGACGGCTGGGACGGGTCCGGCGAGCCGCTGACCGGGTTCACCCGCGTACCGGATGGGTCGCCTGGAAGGCGAGTCGACGGTCCGCGTCGGCGGCGATCTCATCGAGGATGTCGTCCAGGTCGAGGAAGACCGACCAGCGCTCGCGGCCGGTGGCGTCGGCCAGCCGGTCCACGAGCAGCTCTTCCAGGTCGGTGACCCGCTTTCCCTTCCACACCTTGTCGGCCACGCTGACCAGCAGGTCGTCGACGCCGACGCTGTCCTGGTGCCAGGACGCGTGGTCGCGTGCGAACCGGGCCGACGACTCGCCGACGCCATGCTGGAGCAGCAGCTCGTAACCGGCGGGCTCGTGCGCGGAACCGGGCCCGGACAACTCCTCCGGGTGCCGGACCTTGCCGATGTCATGGGTGGCGGCGCCGAAGAGCACCGCCTCGCGGTCGAACGGGAGTTGCGGGAACCGGTGCGCCATCGCGTCGGCGAGCTGCGCGGCCACGTCGTGCACGGCCCGCAGGTGCGCGGCGAGGCGCGGCGGCGCGTCCAGGACCTCCAGCAGGGCGACGACCTGGTCGGGCAGGTGCCGTAGCGGCGGGTCCGCGGGTGCGGTGAGGGCGCGGCGCAACGGATCGGACGTCACAGCGGCAAGGGTACGACCACCACGCGCGCCGTGCGATCCGTTGATCAAGTGATGAAAAAGAGGTCAGGAACAGCGCTCAAAGCTACTTTTCGTCACTTGATCATGGCGCGAGCGGTGGGACGGGCACCGGGACGGCGGCGCCGCCCGCCCGGATACTGTCTAGCCATGCCGCTCAGCCCGGACGAGGTCGAGGTGTTCGAGCACTCCAGGCCCCGCCTGGAGGCGATCGCCTACCGCCTGCTGGGTTCGGCCAGCGACGCGGAGGACGCCGTTCAGGACACCTTCCTCCGCTGGCAGGGCGCGGACCGGGAACACGTCGAGACGCCCGAGGCGTGGCTGACGAAGGTCCTCACCAACGTGTGCCTCAACCAGCTGACCTCGGCGCGGGCCAGGCGGGAGACCTATGTGGGCACGTGGTTGCCCGAGCCGGTCCTCGGCGGGGACCGGATGCTCGGCCCGCTCGACACCGCCGAGCAGCGCGAGTCCGTCTCGATGGCGGTGCTGACCCTGCTGGAGCGGTTGTCACCCAACGAGCGAGCGGTGTACGTGCTGCGGGAGGCCTTTGGCTACCCGCACGGTGAGATCGCCGAGATCCTCGGCATCACCGAGTCGAACTGCCAGCAGACCTACCGGCGCGCCAAGCAGCACGTCACCGCCGAACGGGCCCGCGCGGAGGTCGACCGCGCCACCGCCCGGAAGGTCGTCGCGGAGTTCCTCACGGCGGCCAACAACGGCGAGATCCAGCGGCTGGTGGAGTTGCTGACCGACGGCGCGACGAGCACCGCCGACGGTGGCGGCAAGATCCCGGCCCGGTCCGCGCCGATCGTCGGCGCACTGGCGGTGGCGAAGTTCCTGCGCGGCCTGTTCAAGCCGACCGACGTCAAACGGGACCTGGTGGGTGGCAGCCCAGCCGTACACGTCGCCACCGCCAACGGCGCTCCGGCGGTGGTGGTCGTGATCGACGACCGGGTCATCGGCGTGATGTCGCTGGAGGTGACGCCCGAGGGCGTGGCGGCCATCCACAACCAGGTCAACCCCGACAAGCTCGTCCGCGCCACCCGGCAGTGGTCCGCCTCGGAGCACGAGGAGCCCACCCTCCGCGTCTGGTGATCCAGCTCATAGCCGACTCCTGTCAGGAATCGCGTCGCTGTCCGGTTCAGGAAGCGACCACCACCGAGACAGGAGTGCCACCATGAAGCACCGCATCGTCGTCCTCGGAGCGGGTTACGCCGGAGCCATGGCCGCCGGGCGTCTCGCCAAGCGGCTGCACCCGGACGACACCGAGATCACCCTCGTCAACGCCGACGCGGATTTCGTCGAGCGCGTCCGCATGCACCAGCTCGCCACCGGACAGGACCTCACACCACGCCCACTGAGCAAGGTCTACGCCGGCACCGACGTGACGCTTCGGCAGGCGCGGGTCACCGCCGTCGACGCCGACCGCAGGACCGTCGCGCTCGTCGACGACAACGGCACCGACGAGATCGCGTACGACACGCTGGTCTACGCCCTCGGCAGCGTCACCGCCGACCACGGCGTCCCCGGGGTCGCCGAGCACGCGTACGACATCGCCGGTAGGCCCTCGGCGCTGCGGTTGCGCGACCGCCTCGCCCACCTCGCTGCCGGCGGGACCGTGCTCGTCGTCGGCGGCGGCCTCACCGGCCTCGAAGCGGTCACCGAGATCGCGGAGACCCGGCCGGACCTCGACGTCGCGCTCGCCGCCCGCGGCGGTCTCGGCGACTGGCTCAACGGCAAGGCGCAGCAGCACCTGCGCGGCGTCTGCGACCGGCTCGGCATCACACTGCACGAGCACGCCGACATCACGCGGGTCGAGGCGGACGGTGCTGTCACCCGCGACGGTCGGGAGATCCCGGCCCAGGTGACGGTGTGGACGACCGGCTTCGCCGTGCACCCCATCGCCGCCGCCACGACCCTGGCGGTCGCGCAGACCGGCCAGATCATCGTCGACGCCAGCATGCAGTCGGTCTCACACCCCGAGGTGTACGCGGTGGGCGACGCCGCGATCGCCGAAGGACCGGGCGGCAAGCCACTGCGGATGTCCTGCGCCTCGGGCATCCCGATGGCCTGGCAGGCCGCCGACGCCATCGCCGCGCGCCTGACCGGTCGGGCGAAGTTCCCCAAGGCCCCGCTGCGCTACTTCAACCAGTGCATCAGCCTCGGCCGCCGCGACGGCATCATCCAGTACGTGACCGCCGACGACCGGGCCAGGCCGGCGCAGCTCACCGGGAAGCTGGCGGCCCGGTACAAGGAGTTCGTCTGCGCGGGCGCCGCCTGGAGCATCGCCCACCCGGTCCTGTACCCGGTCCGCCGCCACCGCATCGTCCCGACCCAATCGGAGATCCACACGGCCACCTCGTGAACGGACGTGCAATCGGTGTGGTGCTCGGCGGCATCAGTGGCGTCGAGGTAGGCGGAGTTGCGAGGCCTCGCCGCCAACCGGTCGGCGCTCCGAACTTGCTAGCTGTCGCCGTAGTGATATCGGCAGGCGATGATCTCGACGTCATCCTTGGTGATCCGGTACACCAGCCGGTGTTCACGATCGATCCGGCGGGACCAGAAGCCGGACAGCTCTCCCCGAAGGGGCTCCGGTTTGCCGATGCCTTCGTACCCGTTGCGCATGGCGTCCGCGATGAGGTCATTGATGCGTTTGACCAACTTACGGTCCGTGTGACTGAGGTACTGGCTCCACGCAGTCGCGGTGAAGACCAGTCTCATGCGACGTCTCGCACCGTTGCCGGGTCGATCAGGTCGCGCTCGACCACATCATCGCCCTCCAACTCCGCCATCGATCGGCGCAGAGCGGCGGCGTTGCCCGGGCTACGCAGGAGGTATTCGGTTTCCTTCATCGACTCGTACTCAGCGAGCGGCACGATCACCACCGGCTCGTGGCCTGACCGGGTCACCACCACTTCCTCCGCGTCGTTGATGACACTGTCGAGTTCGGCGGCCAGGTTCTGCCGAAGCTGGGTGAAGTTCACGGTTCGCACGATCACCTCCAGGTGGGTACAGAAAACTGTACCTCGGCCCGACGATGCAAGGTGACAGAAGTCCGGCCGTGTGAGGGCGTTGGGCGGGCCGGAGCCCTGCCGGGCGCCGGCCTGTTCAGAGCTGTTCGGGTCGCTCAGACCGGCCGCGTCTGCTCGACCAGGTGGACCAGCATCAGCGCCGTCCTCTCGTCGGGTTGCACGAGAGCGGTGCGGATCAGGTAGGTGCCACGGGCCAGGTCAACGGTGAGGTGGGTGGTGTGCTCCAACCCGTCACCTGTGTAGGCGGAGTCGAACAACTCGGCTGGCCCGCTGGTCGTCCACGTACCCGCGTCCTTCCAGTCGGCGATCTCGACCGCCCGGGGAACGAGGCGGACAACCTCTGCCTCGGATTCGGCGTACAGCCACCGCACGAAGATCCGCCGGTCCGGCAGGTACGTGGTGGAGGCTGGCTCGTCGGCCAGAACGAGCGCCTGGGCGGCACCGACGTCAAGCACCCCCACGTAACCGTCGACCCGGCAGGCCCGGTCGTAGTCACCCCAGGAGTCATCGTCGTCGTCCGACGCGCCCTTCCACTCGCCGAGCGCGCTCGTCGGCACGACGATGAGCGGCCCGCCGCCCGAGTCGACCCACGGCAGCAGGCTGACCGGCGTGCGCGTACGAGCGAGAACCGAGGCCAGGTCGGTCATGTCGGTCACGATCGCGTCGGCACCGGCGGCGGTGAGGCGTTCGGCCTTGCCGGGTCTGTTGGCGTACCCGATGCAGGCGACACCGGCTGCTCGGGCGGCCTCGACGTCGGTGACCGAGTCACCGACCAGAACAGCGGCACCGGGTGCGACCTTCAGCGCCCGCAGGGCCTGCACAACGGGCGTCGGGTCGGGCTTCAGCAGATCGGGATGCTCGCCCCGCCCGACGACGGCGGCGAAGTAGCGGGCCCGGTCGCGGCGCCCGAGGTAGGCACCGATGGCGGCGGCAGAGTTGTTGCTGACGACAGCGAGGCTTCGCCCGGTCGCCAGGCATGCCCTGACCAGGTCGAAGGCTCCGATGGTGGTCTCCGCGGACGCCGCCGCCTCGACCTCCGCCGATGCCAGGGCCGCACCAACGACGCCCACCAGCTCGGGCGCGAAGGCAGCTGTCGCGCGGAACAGCGCCAGCGGGTCGTCTCCGTCGCGTAACTCGTCGGGCAGGACGACGCCCCGGCTGAGAATCAACTGACGCAGGTCGGCGGCGACGCGCGGCGCGGCCTTGCTCCCGAACAGGCGGCAGATCGGCCCGTCGAAGTCCACGAGTACGGCTTCGGCCCGCTCGGCGATGTCGGCGAGCCGGTCGGCTGGCCGTTCTGCCTCGATCGTCACCACGCGCTCCCGCAGGCCGTCTTCGCCGTCAAGGCTGTCGATCCTAGAGGCCGACGCGGGCCGTGCCGTCCGGGGACGGCTCGGCCCGCCTGCCGTCGCGTCAGGGTGTCACCCGGGTGGCAGGGCTGTCGCCGGGCAGACCTCCTGCGCTGCTGTCGGTCTCCACGGGCGGCAGCGGGGTGGTCCCGAGGACGCCGCCGTCCCTGCCGTACGCGGTGAGAGTGGCCGCCCGGTCCGCTGGTACCCGGGTGGTGCCGGCGTTCGACGCGTCGAGGGTGACAGTGGCCGGGGATGCGCCTTCGATCGTCACCGTGACGCGGGCCGCGTCCGGCGGTGCGATCACCCGCACTTCGCCGGTGGCGGGACGGGCACCGTCCTCGGTCCGGACCCGCCAGCCAATCGGTCGCTGGTCGGCACCCTCGGCCGGTAGCAGCAGCCGTAGGTCGATGTACCAGCCGGTCCGATCGTCGCCGTGCATGGCGTACGCAATCACTCCGCCCCCGGCCGGTTGCACGGTGAGCAGCGCGGCGGCCTGCCCGTCATCGCGGCCCGACCACCGCACCCGCACTGTCGTGCCGCCGACCGGGAGGTGACTGTTCTGAAGTGCCGTCTGGACGAAGTTGCGGAGGTTGGTGTCGTCGATCGGCGTACCTCGGACGGGTTGACGAGCGCCGACGAGCAGAGAGTCCATCTCCGGCCCGGTCGGGTAGAGCCCGGCGTACGGGCCGCCGCCCAGACCGCCCTGGAAGAACACCCGGTCGCCGCGGCTGACCCGGACGACGGGTTCGTGCGGCAGGGGCTCGGGCGGCAGTACGCCGAAGCCGACTCCGCCTCCGTCCGCCCGGGCGATGTCCCGGTACTCCACGGTGCCCCTCGACGTGTATCGAGGGTCACCAGTGATCGTCACAGTGGATTCGGGCGGACCGACGGCGACCGCGAACCCGGGCCGGTCGGGGTAGGCCCGCATCAGCGTCATCACCGGGTCGTCGTCACCCTCGCTGTGGCCGCTGTACCGCATCTGCTGGGCACCGGCCCCGGCGGGACCCACGTACCAGACCAGTGCCTCCCTGGTCAGCAGGCCGAACCGCAGCGGCACCGCGACCAGCGCGACCCGGTGGCCCGGCTGGTCACTGCCGTAGATCAGACGGATCCGGTCACTGTCGCCGATCTTCCAGGCACCCACCGGGGCGTCGATTCGCACCGGCGGATCGGCGGTGATCCGCGCCCGTAGCGTGTCCAGCCAAGCCTCATCTCCGGCCAGCGCGCCCCGTGGTGGTGCGTCGAGCAGCGCCGTCGGAGTGGCGGCGACCGCGATACCCGGCGCCCATCCGGGCAACGGAACCACGTTGGTCTGGACCCCGACGAGCGCGACCCCGACCGCGGCGGCCAACGCCGTGCGGATCAGCCGCGTCCGCTGGTGCCGTCGCTCCCGGCCGGCGAACCCGGGCCAGGGATCCTCGGGTACGTCGACGCCGTGCGCGGCCTGCCGCAGCGCGGGACCGAGCGTCGAATTGGCGAAGCTTCCGGTCATGCCAGTTCCTCCTCGAGCCGTGCCGGGGACTGCGCGGCGGGTGGGACGAAGTCGCTGCGCAGTCGGGCCAACCCGCGCGACGCCTGGCTCTTTACCGCGCCGACGGAGCAGCCGAGGACCTTGGCGGTGTCCGCCTCGCTGAGATCCTCGAAGTAGCGCAGCACCAGCACCGCCTGCGTCCTGGGCGGTAATCGCCGTAACGCGGCGAGGAGAAGTTGCCGCTGCTCCACCTGCGCGTACGCGTCGTGAGTCGGCTGGCTGTCGGAGGTCAGCAGCGGCACCTCCAACGGCCGCCGTCGACGTCGCCAGGAGATCGCCGTGTTCACCATCGCCCGACGTACGTAGACCTCGGGCGCGTCCCGGCGCAGCACCCGCCCCCAGCGCCGATGGGTCTTCTCCAACGCCGACTGCGTCAGGTCCTCGGCTGTCCCCCGGTCACCGGTCAGCAGGTAGGCCGTTCGAAGCAGCGATCCCCACTGTCGTTGGACGAACAGCCGGAACTCTTCGTCGTCCTCGTGCCGACTCACGCCACCTCCAGGTCGCGTCCACCTCGCGTCTGAGTGCGGACGCAGGGTGAGACGCCACCGGCGGTCTCCAGGGTTGAGTGGAGGACTGCACGGGGGCGTCGTAGTCGACGGGCTCAGTCCCCCGGCTGTTGACCCACGGAAGGCCCATCAGACGCGGCCTGGCGCTCGGCCTGCCAGATGGCGTGGCCTTTGAGCAGGTATCCGACCCAGTAGATCGCGAAGAGGATCAGGAAGCACGCGAAGAACACTCCCGAGATGATGCTCGCGAGAATGAGCGCTCCCTCGCCGTCGCTCAGCCCGTAGATCGCGAAGCTGAAGACGCCCAGGACGAAGAAGAGGACCATGTAGAGCGGCAGTGTCGAGCTGTCTGTCGGGTGGGAATCCCGAGGCGGCCACGGCACGCGAGGGTCGCTGCTGATCATCTCGTGAGTATGAGCGGCCCGCTCAAGCGCGGAACCCCGCTCCGCGTCGACCGGGGAGGTCGGGCGGAGCGGGACCGTGGACGGCCTACCGGTCAGAACCCGCCCCACTGACGAGCCGAGCACTTCCAGGTCTTCCCGTTGTCCTGCGAGACGCAGAACACGAGGATCTTGCCGAGGATCGGCAGGTTGAGGGTGAAGAGGTGACCCTTGGTCTTCGCGTACACGACGCCGGACTTCTCGGCGACGTCGGCAAGCGCCCACTCCGGGTCCGGTCGGTCCACTGTCGCCACCCGGCGCAAGGACGTGATGTCCCTGCCGTCGAGGAGCGTCCTGATCTCGTCCGCCGACGGCTCGCCGTCGCCGATGAGCGTCTGCACGCCGGACGGGCCGTCGACGGCGACACCATTCGCCTTCTCGAAGGCCGCCTTCGTCCCTCCGACCGTGGTACCGCCGGCCAGGTCGAGGGTGAGGATCAGCTCCCCGGTCCGGCGCGACAGCAGGCATTCCCAGACGGACTTGCCGGACGCGACGCACATGGTCAGGCACCACTCCCGGCCGCCGGAGGTGGACGAGGCGAAGAGCAGGGACGTCGCCGTCCCGCCGTCGCCAGTGCCGTCGTACGTGCCGTCGGCGAGGTCGGCCATTGTCGTGCCGAGCACCTCCCGGCTGCCCGGGATCGTGCCGACGACCTTGACGCCGTCGACCTCCTTGCCGGCGGCGAGCGCCGCGAGTTGGTCGCTGGTGAGGGTCCGCCCGCCGGTGTCGACGGCCAGCACCTTGTCCAGGTCGCCGACGGGCCGGCCGGTCAGGTCCTCCAGTTGTCGAAGCATCGTGCCCGGGGCACCGGGGTGGTCGGTGATCGTCGTCCGGGCCTCCCCCTCGGCGGCCTGCGACGGGGCGTACGAAGCCGTCAGTCCGACGATCAGGGCGGCCGTGACGATGGTGGCGCGCCTGGTGATGTCCCGCAGAGTTGTCATGCTGTCCTCATTTCCGTGATCGGGGTCGGACGGGCTACCAGCGACACGTCACGATGTCGCCAGTGGTGTTGGGAGACCCCCACTCGCAGTGGTCGTCGATCCACTCGCCGATCTCGCCGATCGTGTCCACGATCCAGGCGAACACCGACTTGATCGCACCCCACAGGCTGAAATAGACGACGGTCGTCTCGGGTGTCCCGCCGGCCTCGTCGATGACGTCCTTCGTCGACATGGCGGCGTCGGGCTTCTCGATGATGTCCAGCACCCGCACTCCGGTGTCGTCCTTGCCGGCCAGCAGCGCCTCGATCTGCTCCGGGGTCCGCTCCTTGCCGTCGTCGACCGCCACTATCGCGCGGTCGACGAACACCTCCCGGCTGCCGCTGACGGCCTGGGCGATGCCGGCGATCTCGCCCACTGTGAGGTCGTTGCCGAGCGCGGGGCCGGTGAAGCGTCGAACGGACACGGCACCGGACGGCTCGACCTCGACTTCGTCGGCCGTGATCATGTCGTCCGCTCCGAAGGGCGCCCAGGCGAACGTCCACTTCCCGCCGACGCAGCGGAACGGGCCGTACTCCCGGCCCTCGGGCGCGGTCTCGGTGCGGAGGACCTTGCCGCTCTCGTCGACGTGCTGGACCACGCAGTCGGCGCCCTTGCTCGGCGGCTTGTCGGTCTGGGCGACGGCGGCGGACGACATGGCCAGCACCGTCGCGCTGACCACCCCGATCACCGCGAGGCGGTGTGCCAAACGACTCATCGAACGCTCCGTTCCTCATGCGGAAGAGACTGGTGTCCGAAGAGTGCCGGGCGGCGCTGAAGCGGCCCGGAAACGGCGCAGAAAGCGGGGGTACGTCAGCGCAGCCGGGTGGCGTCGAGCTGTTCGAGGTCGGCGCGGATCGAGTCGGCGTCGGCATCGCCGAGCTCGTCGAGAATGGTCAGGGCTCGCCGCCACGCGGCACGGGTGGCGGGGACGTCGCCGAGCGCCAGGTGGCTGCCGCCGAGATTGACGTACGTGCCCGCCTCGGCGTACCTGTCGTTGACCTGCGTGAAGAGTTCGAGTGCGTGCTCGTAACAGGCGATGGCCCGCCGATCGTCGCCGAGCTGGTGGTGGGCGTGGCCGAGGCTGTCCCAGGTGTCGGCCTGCCCCTGTACGTCGTCCACCTCCTGCAACATGCGCAGCGCCTGGCCGCACGATTCGAGGGCACTGTGGTAGTTGCCGAGCAGCGATTCCTGCCAACCGACCGCGTTGAGGGTGTACCCCTGCCCGGCCCGGTTTCCGGCCCTTCGAAACAGGGTCAGCGCCCGCCGGGAATGGTGCAGCGCCTGCTGGTGCTGCCCCTGCCGCTCGGCCAGTTGACCAAGGTTCAGGCAGGTGTGGGCCCGTCCGGCGTCGTCGCCGACGTCGGTGAACAGGTCGAGTGCGCGCCGCAGGTGGTCGTCGGCCTCGTCGTACCGTCGGAGCCGGGAGCAGGCGAGACCGAGGCTGCGGTGCGCGTGGCCCTGCCCCGCCTGGTCCCCGATGCGGGACGCGGCGGCCAGAGCGATCTGCTGCGTGCCGAGCCAGTCCTGCCAGTGCCCCTGCCGGTGCAGAAAGCCGGCCATGGTCCAGGCGAGCTGCCAGGCGTGTCCCTCGAACCCGGACCGCGCCGCGAGCGGCACGGCCGCGAGCAGGACGGGGACCTCAGTGGCGAACCACGCCGAGGCGGCCGATCGGCTCCTGGGGCGTTCCGGCGTCACACCCGCCCGGGGTGGCGGGAGGCTGATCGCGCTGAAGTGCGGGTGCAGTGCCAGGTCGGCGGCGTGAGCGGTGTGCAGGCAGTGGTCGAGCAGCCGGTGGATGGCGGCCCGACGCTCGGCCGGCGGCTCGGCCTCCTCGGCCAGGTCGGCGGCGTACGCGCGCAGCAGGTCGTGGAACGCGTAGCGCCCGTACGTGTGCTCGGTGAAGAGGTTCGCCCGGGTCAGCTCGGTGAGCAGAGGGCCGGTCGCCTGCCCGTCGACGCCGGCCAGACTGGCCACGGCCGGGGCGGAGACGTCCGGGCCGGGATGCAGGCTCAGCAGCCGGAACAGCCGGGCCGCGGCCGGGCTGAGCGTCCGGCACGACCAGGAGAAGACCGCCCGTACGTCGGTGGCCTCGTCACCTGCGCGGAAGGCGTCCAGGTCGCCCAGCTCGCCGGCGACGGCGGCCAACGAGAAGCGCCGGTTGGTGGCGGCTCTGGCGGCCACGATGGCCAGGGCGATGGGCAGCCGCGCGCACCGGTCGGCGATGGTGTCGGCCGCGGCGGGTTCGGCGGCGACCTGGCTCTCCCCCAGCCGGCGGACCAGCATGTCGCGGGCCTCGCCGGGGCTCAGCAGGTCGAGAGGCACCGGTTGGGCGCTTTCGGTGACGACCAGCGGGATGAGCTGGTCGCGGCTGGTGACGATGGCGAGGCAGTCCGGTGAGCCGGGCAGCAACGGCCGGACCTGCTCCGCGTCGCGGGCGTTGTCCAGCACCACCAGCAGTCGCTTGCCCGCCACCGTCGTGCGGTACAAGCTCGCCATCGAGTCCAGGTCGCGGGGCATCCGGGCCACCGGAACGCCGAGCGCCTCCAGGAAACCGTGCAGCGCCCGCACCGGTTCGGTTGGTGTGGCCGCCGGGTCGAAGCCGCGCAGGTTGACGTAGAGCTGCCCGTCGGGGAAGCGCTCGGCCGCGCGGTGCGCCCAGTGCACGGCGAGGGCGGTCTTGCCGACGCCGGCCGTCCCGGACACCACGACGGCGCCGCCCCGGTCGATCAGCGCGTCGAGGGCGGCGAGCTCCGCGTCGCGTCCGGTGAACGTGGGTACGGGGGGAGGCAGTTGCGCCGCGACCCGCGTCGGTGCCGCCGGGGCCGGTGCGGCGATGGCGCTGTCCTGGCGCAGGATGGCGCACTCCAGGTCGCGTAGCCGCGGACCGGGGTCGAGGCCGAGGTTCTCCCGCAGGTTGTCGCGCAACCGCCGGTACGTGGCGACCGCCTCGCCCTGCCGGCCGTCGCGGTACAGGGCGAGCATCAGCTGCGCGTGCAGGTGCTCGTCGAAGGGGTGTTGTCGGACGAGCCGTTCCAACCCGGGGACGAGGCCGGCGTGCTCACCGACGGACAGCCGGGCCTCGGCGAGCGACCGTTCGGCCTCCAACCGTAGGCGTGCCAGGTGTTCTGCCTGCTCCTCAAGCCAGGCCGCCCCGGCTACGTCGGCCAGCGGTGGGCCCCGCCACAGTGCCACCGCGGCCGTCAGGTGCTTCACCTGCTCGTTGGGGTCCGTCGAGCGCCGGGCCAGCTCGATGAGGCGCTCGGCGGCCTGGACGTCCGTGGAGTCCGGCCCGGTGTCGAGCAGATAGCCGGGCTGGCGCGCCACGATCGATCCGGGCTCACCGAGCACCCCGCGGAGGTAGGACACGTGGCGTTGCAACGTGTTCGCCGCGGTGGCCGGTAGCTGGTCGCCCCAGACCACGTCGACGAGCCGGTCGATGCTGACGACACGGCCCGCGTGCAGCGCCAACGTGGCCAGTACCGCCTTGCGGCGTACACCGTTCACCGCCTGCGGAGCGCCGGCGACGACCACCTCCACCGGCCCGAGCAGCCTGACCCGCACCCCCGTACCAACCATCGAGATCACCGAATCAGGCTAAATCTCCACCCCGGCATGCTCGATCCGTTCGTCGCGCACTGGACACGATCCAGGGGGCACCAGAACCGGACTCCGGGAGCTAGCCTCTAGCGCACTACGGCAGGGAGGTGCGCCGATGAGCCGCCGGCTGCGGCGCGTCGCGATGGTGCTGCTCGGCGCGGTGTTGCTGGGCACGGTCGGCCACAGCCTCGGTTCCTGGTATGGCGGTCGCGGTGTCACTCCGCCCAGCGACAACCAGGCGCAGACCGTGGCGGCGCAGCTGCTTCCCGGTGCGGTGCCGGTCAACTCGGATCGCATCGTGCACGGCTACCGGTGGGGCGTTCATCTCGCTGCCGACGACCTGGGCTCGGGCCGGTCGTCCTTCCGATACCACGATGGTGACGACTGTGGGCTCGCGGAGCAGCTACGGCGCAATGCCGGGACGCAGGGGTGGGAGGGCCTTCGCCGCGTACCCGGCTACCTGTGCGACGGCTGGCGGGCTGAGCGCGACGGCCTGACGGTCGCGCTCGACTACTCGGAGAGCGGGACAGAGCTGACCATCGCGCCGGCCGCGCCCGGCACGTTCCTCGCCAGCACTGTCGCTGGCACCCTCACCGGTGCCGCAGCCGGCGCGGCGCTGTTCGCGTGGGTGGGACGGCGGCGTCGACCCGTACCCCTGCTGGTCTGCACCCTGGTGACGGTTGGCCTCCTCCCGGGTGCCGCCCTCATCTGGATGGCCCTGGGTCAGGGCATCGTCACCGAGCCGATCTGGCCCATCTGGCCCGCTCTCGCCCCCGTGCTCGTGCCACTGTGGCTCGTGCTCCTCCTGGTCGGCGTGTACGCCTTCCCGAGACGCGAGACCGGGACCGACCCCAGCTCTCGGGTCACGGCGGTGGTGGTGAGTGTCGCGTGCGGCCTGGCCCCCGTGGTGATGGCCACCGCCCTGCTTTTCCTGTTCGCTCGAGCGCAACCCTCCCGCTAGCTGCCAGAACGTCGATGCACGATCGGGATCAGGAGCGGCCGTAGGCTGATCTCCCGCCCATAAGCGTCAATGGAGAGCACAGTGACCACACGTAACGGCAAGGTGATCGTCGACCAGACCATCTCCGCCGACGGGTACTCGGCCGGGCTCAACCAGACCGAGGAACGCCCGTTCGGCGACGACGGCGGTGACGGCGGGGGCCGCAGGCTGCACGCCTGGATGTTCGACGCCGCCGAGGAGAACCAGGCCGAGATCGACCAGATCACAGCCGCGTCGGCGGTCATCATGGGGCGCAACATGTTCGGCCCCGTGCGCGGTGCGTGGGACCGGCAGTGGAACGGCTGGTGGGGTGACGACCCACCGTTCCACAAGCCGGTGTTCGTGCTCACCCATCACGCACGGGAGCCGCAGCCGATGGAGGGCGGCACCACCTTCCACTTCGTCACCGACGGGATCGAGTCGGCGCTCACGCGGGCCCGTGCGGCGGCCGGTGGCGGCGACATCCTGATCCACGGCGGTGCGACCACCATCAACCAGTACCTCGCCGCCGGCCTCGTCGACGAGCTGCGCCTGCACATGGTGCCCCTCACCCTCGGCACCGGTGTGCGGCTGTTCGACGGCGTCCCGTCGCTGAAGCTCGAACAGGTGACGGCACGGGCGGCGAGCGCGGTCCTGCACGTCACCTACCGCGTGCTCTCCTGAACCGACGGAGGTTGCGTTGTCCGCCATCGCGTCACTGACAGTGGTCCCCAGGGACAGCATCGTTGAGCTGGCCCGCCTGGCCCGCACATCGCCGTCGTCGTTCCGCGCGTACCTGGCCGAACACGGGAGCAGGGCGCGACAGGAGTACGACTGGTCCGGCTACTGCATGCTGTACGTCCTGACCTATCTGGAGGAACGCGGCATCGACCTGGATCCGCCGGAGTTCAACGCCGAGTCGGAGGCCATCAACAGCGCGTACGGCCTGACCACGCTCATCACTCCAGCACCAGGGTTACTGGATCAGCTCGATCCCGGCGCGCACCGCGCGGAGGAGTTGGTCGCCCACTTCGAAGAGATGGGGGTGGACTTCGAGGAGAGCGGCACGGCCGGCCTGGACACGCTGAGGTTGCTGCGCGACAGCGTCTCCGAGCTCCGCGACGACCAGGTGTTGCTGATCAACATCGGCTGAGGCCGACTCACCCGGGCGGAAGACGGCGCCTGACCCGCAGGCCGGTTTGGTTCCGGCGACGGCGGGAACCCGCGGCACCGGAAAGCTCTTGGGTGACCACCGTGGGGGAGGCTCATGCGCTGGTTTCGCGCGGCTCGCGGCGTCTCCACCGAGGGCACAACCAGAGCCAGCAACCCGATCGGTGCGGAACGAGACCCGAAGCGGGCAGTCACCTTCAGCGACGCGGTCATTGCCATCGCCGTCACCCTGCTCGTCCTGGAGATCCAGCCGCCGGAGGACACCGAGCACCTGCTCCGCGGCCTCAGCGAACTGTGGCCCTCATACCTGGCGTACGCGATCACCTTCCTGCTGATCGGTCAGATGTGGGTGAACCACCACGTCATGTTCGACCACATCCGCTCCGCCGACCGCATGCTGCTCCTGCTCAACACCCTGCTGCTGATGGTGATCGCGTTTCTGCCGTTCGCCTCGTCCCTCCTGGCCCACGCGTTCGAGTCGGGCCACGGCCAGCGCACCGCACTCATCTTCTACGGGTCCACCTATGTGGTGGCCGCCATCCTCTTCAACGTGATCTGGGAGTACGCCAGGCACGGCCGTCGCCTGCTGACCTCCACCACCGACAACGACACCGCACGGGCGATCAGCAGACGCTTCCGCCCCGCGCCGTTCTGGATCGTCGTCGGGACCGCGCTGGGCGCTATTCATCCGGTCGTGGGCCTCGTGGTGGTCATCGCGTTCATCCCCTTCTACTGGCTGCCGATCAGAGGCGAGGTCGGCAGCATCAAGCGCACCCGCGAGCAGAGTCACGGTGACCGGTAGCCACGAACCAGCTGCCCTGTCACCCCGGCGACTAGCGGGGCCGGAGGTCGCGGGGGGTGAGCGGCCGACCCGCCGCGTCCTGAACGGCGACCGACACCGAGTTCTTGCCAGCCCAGTCCGGGCCGGTTGGTGCGGCCTGCATCACGAAGCGCCTGGACCCGTCGGAGCCGTGGACCTCGAGAGGCACCAGGTCGGCGTTGCGGAAGCGGGCCTGGACATCTCCGCCGTCCGCGGCCACCTCGGCTCGGGCGGCAGCGGCGGGGAGCATGCCGAAGATGATCGGGGCGGCGGCGCCGCGGAGCGTACGGACGCTGAGTTCGTAGTTCTGCAGAACTCCGAACTCGGTGCAGGCGCGTTCCACTGTCGCGCCGTCCTGACGCAGGTAGAGACACTCGCCCCAGGTGCTTTCCCGAACCTGGACCACCGACCAGTGCACGCCGCCGGTCGTGCCTTCGGTGAGTAACCGGGGACCGGTGACGCTGGGCCGCCGCCCGTCCCAGCCCTCCCAGTTGAGGCTGCCGACCACGGCAAGACCACCGAACACCACCACGGCGGCCACCACGGTACGGAAACGGCTAGTAGACAAGCAGATCACCGCCTTGCGCGTCGTGCAGCCGCAGCGACACGACCTCGACCCGGTCGCCCGCATCGGGTACGTACACGGCGTAGACCCGGTAGGTGTCGTGACCCGATGCGATCGTGGCCGCCTCGCGTGGCGTCCCGTCGCCAAGGGTGATCTGGATCGACGTGGCGGCGGCCGGCACGATGCCGTAGAGGATCGCCTCCGGCAGGCGCCTGCCCAGACGTTCCGAATGGACCTGCTCGACCCGCCCACCGGCCAGCCAGCCGTCGCCGTCAGCCACCCGGGGCCAGGCGCAGTCCTTGCCCGCCTCCCGCCAGTTGACGTACGGGTCGGAGAACGTCTCCCGCTCAAGTTTGGCGCAACGGACATCGAACGAACCGGTGACCCGGAGCCGATAGTTGTCGCCCTCGTCGAGGGTGAAGAAGGCGACGTTGCTCTTCCACCGGTCACCGATGGCGACATAGGTCCAGCCGGAGACCGCCAGCAGAACGAGAAGGCCGATGAGACCCCGGCGTACGGCCCTGCGCGGTGCGGCGGTCATGCGGCGCTCCTCGGTGGGGTTGACGCACTCACGGTAGCGCCGACGCACCAGCGCCTCGGGGAGACCGAATGCCTATCCTGTCAGCTCGCCGTCTTCCACCCGCCGGACAACGGCCTCGACGTGAAGGACATCGACAGTCGTAGGATGCCCTTCGTGGGATATACGGTGTGGCCGTCAGGCCGTCTGCACCTACCAGAGTCGGACGACGCCGCCGCGGTCGCCGCCGCCAAGGCCGCCATGGCCGAACAGGCTGGTTGGTACAAACCCGATGAGTCTCCGTCGGATGACACGCTTGTCGACATAGCGTGCGAGGCCAGAGCCTCGATCGTCCGCGACGGCGACTGGATCGAATTCGATCATGACGGCGAGGGTGACCCCAAGTGGTCGTACCAGGCCATTGCCTTCTACGTCGCGATCGCGCCGTTCGTTCGCTCCGGAACTGTCCACATCGAAGGTGAGGACGGGGCCCGCTGGTCCTACACCTACGCGGACGGGCAGGTCACCCAACAGGGTTGGAACGGTTGGGACGGATCCGTCGAACCGTTTGGCCAGTACGTCGAAACCCCACACCCCGACCGTGGGTGACAGGGCTGCCTACCGTGCGCTCGACCGGCCTGCCCGGAGTCAGGATGAGTGCGGTCAGCGCGTCCGCGTCTCCCAGACCGGCCGCTGGGGCTCGTCGTTGTGCACGACGATGTCGGCGTGCTGGGTCGGCTGGGCCGTAGCGAGGTAGAGGTGCTGGGAGGGGATGTAACGCTCCCGCCAGCGCCGTTCGACGTCGGCCCGGGTCGACACCCGGCGCTCCCGGACCACGGCACGGTCCACGGTCTTCTCCAGTGCCGTCGACACGAAGACGCGCAGCTCCCACCGGTCGACCAGTTCCGGGCGCAGCAGGAAGACGCCGTCGAAGACGAGCACGGCGTCGGCCGGGGCAGTCACGACCGGCGGGGACAGCACGGCATCCGTCGCGCCGTCGTAGACCGCGGGTTGGAAGCGTCGATCTCCGCCCGGCCCCAGCGGGTCGAGTAGAACCCGCTTCAGCGCCCGATAGTCGTGGGTGTCGTGGTAGCAGCCAACGGCTGAGTACTCGCCGCGCGGATAGCGCTGCGCCCGAGGAAAGAGGAAGTCGTCGATCGTGGCGCGGATGACCTCGCGGCCCTGTGCGCGCAGGACGACGGCCAACTCGTCGGCGAGGGTGGTCTTGCCTGCGGCCGGCGGCCCGTCGATCGCAACCCGCGTCGGGTGGGCGACCGTGACGGCGCCAACCGCCTCAGCCAAGCGGTCGAGCAGCTCGTCGCGGGTGCCGTGAACCATGTCCTGCCCCTCCTCACGTCACCGCTCGCCGGTCGGGCCGGATCTGCGTCCCATCGAAGTCGGTCACATCACGTAGGGTCTTCTACTCCGGGCTCGTGGTATGCGTGGCGGGGGCGGGTCGCGGTGTCCCATATTCAGTCCCGGGATCACTCCGGGGACCTACCAGTGCCCGCCCCCCGTAGCCGCGCTGTCCCATGTGGGTTGCTCTGACCGGCCAACTGAGGGGCACCGTAACAGGCGGCTACGACACCGCTCAGGGACCAAACGTCTGGCCGGCGCTACCCCTCCGCCGGCAAGTCGTGAAACCACCGGCGGGACGACGCGGGTACCAGCAACAGGCCGACGATGACTGCCGCACCAACGATCTGAAGCAGCCCTGACGCACCATCCTCGGTGAGAAGAAGTACGCCTATCAACCCGGTGGCAACGGATGGACCATTCGCAAACATCATCGACGCCGGGATGGCGGCGCCCACAAGCAAAATCACGGTCCACCTCGGTGAGGAAGACGCCGACGTTGTGCCACCTCCGACGGCCGTCCTGCCGTTGGCGCGGGGCCCGAATCGTCAGCTTGAAAAGTGCCGATGTCCGGCTGTAGCGTTCTGCCAGTGGGACGGCTAGTGGACCGGCATCGTGATCTGGCCGGGTGGTTGGTGACGCCGCTGTTCACCCTGATAGCCGCTCCAGTGTTGGCCTGCCTCGCCGGGGTGTTGGGAAGCCTCGGGGACCGCAACGGTCCACCGGCGCTGTGCAAGGAGGCCATAGCAGACAACATGTGCGAGGAGACCATCCTCGGGGTGGCCGGCTTACATGTGCTCATCTCAGGCGTCATGTGGTTGCTGCTCTGGGTCATTCCATGGTGGCGAGGTCTTCGCACGGTGCGCATTCTGCTGGCCGTCGCTGCGACAGTCGTTCTCGTACTCCTGCCAGTGCGGATGTTCCGCTGGTCCTGACACACCGCCCGCCGCTTGTCGTCTGCGGACATCTGGTTGCCCGGGACGTTGATGCCGGCTTCCCAGGTGTCGGCTTCAACGGCAACCTCTGTTCGGTGCCGGTCCGAGACCACCGGCGCCTGCGCAGGTGCCGGTGGTCCCGTCGCCCGCCAGCATCGGACGGGTGCAGCAAAGCTCCTACACGACCTGCCTCGACCGAGGGCCGTCGTCGTGATCGGCCGGGGGTCGATATCACCCGGCCACAGGTTGGAGTTCGAACTAGGCGCCGTATCCGCCGTCGATCCGGAGTACTGCGCCGGTGACGTAGGAGGCCTCCGGGCTGGCCAGGAAGACGACGCCCGCGGCGATCTCCTCCCCCCTGCCGTAGCGCCCCATCGACGTCGTCGGAAGGAACATGGCTGCGGCCGGGCCGTCAGCCGGGTTGGCGTCGGTGTCGACGAATCCGGACTGGATGACGTTGACCGTGACACCCCGGCCCGCCAGATCGCGGGCCACGCCCCGGCTGAAGCCCTCGATGGCCGACTTCGTCGCCGTGTAGTACGCCATCCCGGGGAACCCGGCCCGCATTCCCACACCCGAGCTGATGCTGATGATCCGCCCGTCATCTGGCAGCAGCGGCAACGCCTCCCGGATCGCGGCCGCCGGGCTCCTGTAGTTGGCGGTGAGCTGGCGCTCGATGGCGGCCTCATCGGGATCGACCTCGTCGATGCGGCCACCACCACCGATTCCCACGTTGTTGACCAAGATGTCGAGCTTTCCGAACTGCTCGACCACCTGGTGGATCAGGCCGGTCGCCTGCGTCACGTCCGTCTGGTCGGCCCGGAACGCTGCCGCGCGCACTCCCTTCGCCTCCAGGTCGGAGACCACGGCCTTGGCCCGATCCTCCGCGGCCACGTAGCTGATTGCGACGTCGGCTCCCTCGTCGGCCAGCGCCAGCGCGATCGCGGTGCCGATCCCCCGCGATCCGCCGGTCACGATCGCCACCTTGTTGTCCAGCTTTCCCACTGCTGCCCACTTCCCGCGTATGACGAGTTATTGACTGACCGGTCCACCATAAGGATTGTGGACCGGGCGGTCAAGGATCCGTATCCTGGATCGCATGGCACGTCCGCGAGGGTTCGACGAGAAGCAGGTACTCCACGCCGTCCGTGATCAGTTCTGGAACGCCGGTTACGCCGCGACCTCGCTGGAGGACCTGATGCGGGTCAGCGGGCTGGGCAAAGGCAGCCTGTACGCAGCGTTCGGCGACAAGCGCCGGCTTTTCCTCCGGGCGCTGCGCAGCTACACCGACGACAACCACTACCACCTGCGCAAAGCCCTCACCGAAGCTCCGCGGGCCGTGGTCGCACTACGCACGATCCTTGAGCCACCGATCGGCGACCCGACCGGCGCCGGCGAACGGCGTGGCTGCCTGATGGCCAACAGCACCTTGGAACTCGGCAACGCCGACCCCGAAGTCCTCGATCACGCCCACCGCACGTACGAGACGTCCACCGCGCTGATCGGCGACTGCGTGGCCCGCGCCCAACGCGAGGGCGACCTACCCGCGGAGGCGGATCCGATCGCACTGGCGCGCGCACTCCTGGCCGCGCAACAAGGCCTGCTGTTCATGAGCCGGACCGGCATGGACACGGCGACACTCACCGCCACAGCACGATCACTCGCCAATCAACTCCTACCGGATCCCCACGACGGCTGAACCGACCGGGCGGCGGGCCGTGCTGCTGCGGATTCAGCGCGGACTGAGGGCCTCGGCCCGGACCTCGACGCGTTCCGTCCGGGTCATAGGCAGCATGGCTGACCAGCAAAACGGCTGGTGGGGCGGGCGGGGCTCGAACCCGCGACCGAGGGATTATGAGTCCCCTGCTCTAACCGGCTGAGCTACCGCCCCGAAACACCGCGCCGGATCTTATCCCGCTCGGCGATCAGCAGCCAGCATGAAGCCGGCCGGTGCCCACGCCTGCGCCAGCACGATGGGCAACAGGAATATAACAGCGTGCTCGGGTACGACCGTCAGCCGGCGCGCAGCTCATCCAGTACAGCTCCGGCGGCGCGCCAGCCGCTGGTGAGAGCACCTTGGATCGATGGGCTGTCCTGGTGGTCACCGGCCACGAAAAGGCCCTCCCCCAGCGCCACCGGCTTGCGCAGCCGTCCCTGCGGCGGTGGCGCGGCGGGTAGCGCCTCGGGAATGGCCACTGTGGTGAGGTGGGTCCAGTCGGCGGTGGAGCGGCCGTACAACCGGGTCAACTCGGCCCGGATGGTCGGCTCGGGTGGGGCCGTCGGGCCGACCACCGAGGTGGCGATGAGGTGCCGCCCGGTGGGCGCGTACGTCGTGGCGGCGTTGCTGAGCACCACGGTGTTGGCGACGAGTTCGCGTCGGTCGCCGTCGACGAGCAGGATGGGCTCGGTGAGCGGCGGCTCAGGTGCGCTGTGGTAGTAGGTGGTGTAGCTGTGCATGCGTACCGTCGCCAGGGCCGGCAGCAGCGCGGCCGCGGCGGGCGGGTCGACGGCGACCACGACGGCCCGGCAGTGGATCTCGCCGGCCTGGGTGCGGACCCGGCCCGGGGTGACCTCCGCGACCGGGGTGTTCAGGTCGAGCAGGTCGGCGGGCAGTGGCGCGGCGATGGCCCGGGGCAGCGCGGCCATTCCTTCGGCGGGCAGGCCGATCCGGCCGCGGGCGAAGGAACGCAGCACCATCGCCAGCACGTGGCTGGAGGTGGAGAGTTCCCGGTCGATGAACACACCGGACAGGAACGGCCGCAGCAGCTCCTCGATGATGGCGTCGGAGAGGCCGGCGCGGCGCAGCGCGGTCTCGGTGCTGGTTTCCGGCGCGTCGAGCAGCCGGGACGCGGGGAGGGTGGCGCAGCCGGTGGCGAGGGCGGCGAAGCGCAGCCGGTCGAGCAGGGAGCCGACCCCGGCGAGCGCGGTGCCGGGCCCACCGGTCGGCTCGCGCAGCGGGTTGACCAGCCGCAGCAGCTTCTCGCCCTTGCGGACCAGCACACCGGAGGTGAAGTAGCCGAGGTTGAGCTGGTCGGTGTCGAGCAGTGTGCCGAGCCGGGGGTAGGCGGTGTTGAGCACCTGGAAGCCCCGGTCGATGAGGTGACCGTCGACGACGTCGGTGGCGACCCGGCCGCCGAGCCGACCCTCGGCCTCCACCAGCCGCCAGGGCACGCCGGCGCGGTGCAGCCGGCGGGCGGCGGCGAGGCCGGCCAGGCCGCCGCCGACGATGACCACATCGGTTTCAGCCAGCACCGCGCGCCTCCCGCTCACCGTTCGCCCGGGACAACCGGCCCGGCCACCAGATCTTCGGCCCGATGTCGTACGCGAGTGCGGGCACCAGCAGCGACCGGACGATGATGGTGTCGATCAGTACCCCGATCGCGACCGCCGTACCCAACTCGACGAGCACCACGAGTGGCAGGACGGCGAGGGCGGAGAACGTCGCGGCGAGCACGATGCCGGCGGAGGTGATCACCCCGCCGGTGACGGCGAGGCCGGCGAGCACTCCGGCGCGGGTGCCGCGCTTGACCGACTCTTCGCGGACGCGGCTCATCAGGAAGATGTTGTAGTCGATGCCGAGCGCGACCAGGAAGACGAACGCGAACAGCGGGAACGACGAGTCCACGCCGGGGAAATCGAAGACGTCGCGGAACAGCAGCGCGCAGAGGCCGAGGGTCGCCGCGAAGCTGAGCAGCACAGTGGCGATCAGCAGCAGCGGGGCGAGCAGCGCGCGCAGCAGCAGGGCCAGGATGACAGCGATGACCACCAGCACCACCGGGATGATGACGTTCTGGTCGCGCTTCGCGGCGTCCGAGGTGTCCACGTTGATCGCGGTGAAGCCGCCGACGACCGCGTCCGCGCCGGGCACCTGGTGTACGGCCACCCGCAGCTCGCGGATGGTCCGCTCGGCGCCGTCGCTGTCTGGTGGGTCGGCCAGGGTCGCCTCCAGTTGCACCCGCCCGTCGACGACCTTCGGGGCGGCGTTCTCCTGGGGTGGGCCGGTCTGCGGGCCGGCGGTGAGGGGGCGGACGTCGGCGACCCCGGGCACGTCCTTCGCCACCTGGGCGACCTGTCGGGCGGTCTGCTCGGTGGTGAAGATGGTGGCCGGGCTGCCGGTGCCGGCCGGGTAGTGCCGGGAGATCACCTCCTGACCGTCGACGGAGTCGGTGCGCTGGGTGAACAGGTCGGACTGGCCGAGGGTGGTGGCGCCGAGCTGGGTGAGGCCGAGGGTCAGCAGGGCCAGCACGACGGCGGTGCTCAGCCAGATCGGGCGGGCGTGCCGGGCGACGAAGCCGGCGACGCGGCTCCAGATGCCGTGTTCGGCCCGAGGGTCGGCCTGGTCGGCTCGGGGTCGTCGGGGCCAGAACGCCCACCGTCCGCCGAGCACCAGCAGCGCGGGTAGGAAGGTGAGCATCACCAGCAGGGTGGCGGCGATGCCGATGGCGGCGACCGGTCCGAGCGCCCGGTTGGAGTTGAGGCTGGACAGCAGCAGGCAGAGCAGGCTGACGATGACGGTGCCGCCGGACGCGATGATGGCCGGAGCGGCGCCCTTCCAGGCGGCCTTCATGGCGTCCCATGGGCGCTCGTGCCGGTGCAGTTCCTCCCGGTAGCGGGCGATCAGCAGCAGCGCGTAGTCGGTGCCGGCGCCGAAGACCAGCACTGTGAGGATGCCCTGGGCCTGCCCGTTGAGCTTGACCACGTCCGCGTCGGCGAGCAGGTAGACGAAGACCGAGGCGAGGGCGTACGACATCCCGGCGGCGAGCAGCGGGAAGATCCACAGGACCGGGCTGCGGTAGACGACCAGCAGGATGACAAGCACCACGACCAGGGTGACCAGCAGCAGTGGTCCGTCGATGGCGGAGAAGACCTCGATCAGGTCGGCGAGCAGACCGGCCGGGCCGGAGACGTCCACGGTGAGGCCGTCCCGGTCACCGCCGGTGATGTCGCGCAGTTGCTCGACGACGGTGCCGATCTCCTCGCCCTCGGCGTCGTCCACCGGTACGACGACCTGGAGTGCCTGGCCGTCGTCGCTCTTGATGGGCGGGGGCAGTGGGGTGACCACTCCGGGGATCTGGGCGAACCGGGCGGCGTCGGCGCTCACCCGTTGCCGGTCCGCGTCGGTGATCCCGGTGGGCCGCTCGTAGACGACCAGAGCCGGGATGGTCTGCCTGTCGACGAACTCGCTGGCGAGGTCCTGGGCTCGGGTCGCCTCGGCGTCGGTGGGCAGGAAGGCGGCGTTGTCGTTGGTGGCGACCTCGCTGAGGCGTCCCGCGTACGGGCCGGACACGCCGCCGATCACCAACCAGGCCAGCACGACCGCCACCGCGATCAGCGTGGCCCTGCCGCCTCGTCCGGACATCCGCCCCTCACACCCCAAGGTTCGACGCGCTCTGAGCGCGGCCACCATCGCCCATCCTGCCGCCCAAACCCATCAAGACGGTGTGAATCCGGCATACCGTCAGCGTCGATCAAGGAGTTGTGGTGGTGAGGCGGGCATGAAGAACGCCCGTCGGCTTGGGGCCGACGGGCGCTGGGTGGAGAAGCTCCCCCGATTGGACTCGAACCAATAACCTGCCGGTTAACAGCCGGCTGCTCTGCCAATTGAGCTACAGGGGATCGTGCACCGCCTGACATCGGATCTCGCCGACGCCGTGCGACGGGACAAGAGTACAGGACTTTCCCCGGTGGCGGTCCAGCGGGTTCCACCCCGGCACCGGTTGATCAAGAGGCGCAGGTCAGGGTCCGCGACGCATTGACAAACAGGGTAAATCGCCATCCCGGCACAACCATGCTTGAGCGGGGAGCAGGATGGGTAGTTAGCTGCGGACAGAGGACGCAGGCGCGAACAGGTCGCCTTCCGACGGGGCAACTCGCCGGGGCGACGGCGCGTCAGGTACGGAAGGAGCCGCCATGCGCGGAAAGATCATGTTTCTTGGCGGGCTGGCTGCGGGATTCGTCCTGGGCGCCCGTGCCGGCCGGGAGAAGTACGAAGAGCTCGTGGTCCGGGGCCGCAAGGTGCTCGACCACCCGACCGTCCAGGAGGCGGCCGGGGTGGCGCAGGCCCAGGCCAACAAGCTCTACAGCGAGGGCAAGGACAAGCTCGGCCAGACCAAACTGGGCGAGAAGCTGGGCAACGGCAACGGCAGCACCGGCAAGCAGGAGCTGACCGCCGCCGACGACGCGTTCGCCGGCACGCCCGCCACTGTGGGCGCCAAGGCGGGCACCAGCACGGTCGGCACGACCTCCGGGTCGCCGTCGTCCACGAACCCCCGCACCAAGCCGTCCGGCTCGGGCACGAACGCCAGCACGCTCTGACCAATCGCACGTCGACGGGCCGGTCGCCGCAAGGCGACCGGCCCGTGGTCTGTCCGACGCGCGGTCAGTCCTTGCTGCTGAACGCCGCGTCGAAGGCGGCGCTCGGTGCGTCGAAGGCGAGCCGGCGGACGAACTGCAACGCCTCCGGAGCGCCGACCAGCCGGTCCATTCCGGCGTCTTCCCACTCGACCGAGATCGGGCCGGTGTAGCCGATCGCGTTCAACGCGCGGAAGCAGTCCTCCCAGGGCACGTCGCCGTGGCCGGTGGAGACGAAGTCCCACCCGCGCCGCAGGTCGGCCCAGGGCAGGTGCGAGGCGAGCCGGCCACGCCGGCCATCGCCGGTACGCACCTTCGCGTCCTTGCAGTCCACGTGGTAGATCCGGTCGGCGAAGTCGAAGATGAAGTTCACCGGGTCCAGCTCCTGCCACACGAAGTGCGACGGGTCCCAGTTCAGACCGAACGCGGGCCGGTTGCCGATCGCCTCCAGCGTCCGCTTCGTCGTCCAGTAGTCGTACGCGATCTCACTGGGGTGCACCTCGTGCGCGAACCGCACTCCCACCTCGTCGAACACGTCGAGGATGGGGTTCCACCGGTCGGCGAAGTCCTGGTAGCCGCGCTCGATCATCGACGGCGGCACCGGCGGGAACATCGCGAGGGTGTGCCAGATCGACGAACCGGTGAAGCCGACGACGGTCTTCACTCCGAGCTTCGCCGCCGCCCGCGCGGTGTCCTTGATCTCCTCGGCGGCCCGCTGGCGAACCCCTTCGGGCTCCCCGTCGCCCCAGATGCGGCCGGGCAGGATGTCCTGGTGCCGCTCGTCGATCGGGTGGTCGCAGACCGCCTGACCGACCAGGTGGTTGGAGATCGTGAAGACCTCAAGGTTGTGCTTCGCGAGGGTTTCCTTCTTGCGCTCGACGTACGAGTCGTCGGCGAGCGCCTTGTCGACCTCGAAGTGGTCGCCCCAGCAGGCGATCTCCAGACCGTCGTAGCCCCACTCGGAGGCGAGCCGGCAGACCTCCTCGAACGGAAGATCGGCCCACTGGCCGGTGAAGAGCGTGATGGGTCGCGCCATTGTCCTTCTCCCCTGATGTGATGGGGATTCCTGTGCGGACCGGGGCGAGGGTGACCGGACGTGCGTGGCACCCGAACGGTCACCGGTGGGTGCGGAGCACACCTGAGCCCGGCGGGTTGCGCCTCCCACCGGGTCACCGGCCACCAGCACGGTCGCCGACCCCCACCCTATTTCCGCAGTGCCCCATCGGGGAAGCCCCGCAGTCGGCCGATCATCCGATCATTTCCTCGGGCGCGGGCAGGACAGCCCGTACGGTGAAGCCACCACCGGCACGCGGGCCGGCGGAGAACGTGCCGCCGAGCCGCTCGGCGCGCCTGCGTACCCCGAGCAGACCCCGACCGGCGCCCTGGGTGCCGCCGCCGGACGGAGCGGGACCGGCGCCCTCGTCGCGGACCTCGATGCTGATGCCCGCGGCGTCGTAGCGCAGGCGGACCCCGACCGGGGCGCCCGGCGCGTGCCGGCAGGCGTTGGTCAGCGCTTCCTCGATGATCCGGTACGCCACGACGTCGACCGGGCCGGGTAGCGGGCGGGGTTGCCCTGCCATGGTCCACCGCACCGGTTGACCGGCGGTGAAGCCCTCCACCAGCGCGTCGAGGCGGTTCAGGCTGGGCGCCGGCTCGGACGGGTCGTCGGGCTCGTCGGCCCGACCCAGCGCACCGAGCAGCTGATGGCCTCGCGCCAGCACCGTCCCGCGCCACTGCGCGAACAACCCCATGCAGGTCAAGGTACGGCAGCCACCTGTGAGCCGGTCGGCGGCATCCACGCAATGTGCCTGCATCCGAGTGCGCCGGCAGCGGTGCGGGGACCAGCCCTGCACCGGGGCTCCGGCCTCCCCAACAACCCCGCGCACCCCCGCGTAAACGGCGGGCTGGCGGGATGGCAACCGGCGGACGAATCGGTGCGAGCGTGATGCCTCTGTGTCATCAGGATGACTCAGAGGCATCACGCTCGTTGAAGACACCGCTCGTCGCCCTTTGCCGACGCAACTGGCTGACGGGGGACGCCAACCGGGCACGTCGGCCGGGCACGCCGGCCGGCCCGGAGGGGCCGACGACGTGAGCCGCGGCCCCTTCGGGGTCAGTCGGTCAGGGCAGGGTCCACTTCTGGTTGGCTGCGTTGAGGCAGGTCCAGAGGTGCACTGCGGTGCTGTCGGCGGAGTTGTTGCCGGAGACGTCCAGGCACTTGCCCGACGACGGGTTGCGCAGCGTGCCGTCGGACGCGGCAGCCCAGTTCTGTGCGCCGCTGCCGTTGCAGGTCCAGAGCTGGATCTTGGTGCCGTCGGCGGTGCCGCTGCCGTTGACGTCCAGGCACTTGCCGAGCGCCTTGATCGTCGAGTTCGGCGTCACGGTCCAGGTCTGCGAGGCGCTGCCGTTGCAGGTGTAGAGCTGGATCTGGGTGCCGTCGGCGGTGCCACCGTTGCGCACGTCCAGGCACTTGCCGGCCAGACCCTTGATCGGGCCCACCCCGTTCGTGCCACCTCCGCCCTTGACCAGGGTGAAGTCGTCCAGGTCGAAGAGCCCCGTGCCGCTACCGGTGAAGGTGAGGTAGAGGTTCTGGGTGCTGGACGGGACGTTGGACAGCGCCGCGGAGACGTTGGCGTAGGTGCTCCAGCTGCCGGTGTTCGGCACCGCGACAGTGCCGAGCACCGGGCCGGTGGCCGAACCGGTGCGCACCTGGATGGCGCCACCCGCGCCGCCGGAGACGACCCGCGCCGTGAACGAGGTGACCCCGGCCAGGTTGACCCCGTTGTACGCGGCCCAGTCACCCGGCTCGATGTAGCCGAGGGTCTGCCCGCCGTTGGCGCCCGCCTTGGTGAACGCGGAGACCCCGTTGGCCGAGCTGAACGCCTCGGCCTGGATCGTGGTGTTCCCGGTCGGCGGCGGGGTGCCGCCCAGCTCCTTGATCCGGATGTTGCGGAAGGAGGCGTCGTCACCGGTGCCGTGGTTCTGGATACCGATGTGACCGGCCAGCGACCGTACCGGGTTGGTGTTGGTGAAGTCGTTGATCTTCACCCCGTTGAGGAAGATCTGCAGCCGCTCGCCTTCGACCAGCAGCTCGTACGTGTTCCACTCCCCCGCCGCGTTCAACGCCGCGTCGCGGGCGGCGATGTCGGCGGACTTGAACGTGTAGACCGCGCCGGTGGTGCGGTCGGTCGCGTCGGTGGCGTCGATCTGGATCTCGTACCCGTTGTCGACCGCCGACCACGGGTCACTCGACGGAGGGAACCCGATGAAGATGCCGGAGTTGTCGTCACCGGCCAGCTTCCAGTCCATCTTCAGCGAGTAGTTGGTGAACTGCTTCGCGTTGTACCAGTACAGCCCCATGCCGCCGACCGAGGTCAGGGTGGCGTCAGTGTTGGTGAAGCTGCCCGGGCCGGCCTGTGACCAACCGGCCGTCGAGCCGTTGAACAGCGGGGTGTAGCCGGTCTCGGGCCGGCAGTCGGCCTTGCTCCGACCGGAGGCGTACCGGATGCCGCCGAGCAGGTGGTTCCGGAACCCCGACTCCGCGTACGACGCCTGGGTGTGCCCCGCGCCGGTGTAGAAGGACCGGCCGCCGCTGTAGCTCTTGCACCAGCTCAGCGGGTGGTCGGCGCCCATTCCGCCGCCGGAGTACGACGACTCGTCGAGGGTGGCCAGCACGTGGGCGCTCGACCGGGCGTTGGTGCGGTAGTTGTACCACTCGTCGGTGCGGGTCCAGGTCTGCGGCAGGTGCGCGGTTGCCGCGTGGCCCCGGTCCTCCACCTTCATGTTGGCCTGCTGGATCGCGGGGTGCGAGGCGAACCACGCCCCGACGAGGTTGCCGTAGAACGGCCAGTCGTACTCGGTGTCGGCTGCGGCGTGCACACCCACGTATCCGCGGCCCGAGCCGATGTACGACTCGAAGGCGGTTTGCTGGCTGGCGTTGAGCACGTCGCCGGTGGTGTTGAGGAAGACGACAGCCTCGTACTGGTTGAGGTTGCTCGTGGTGAACGCGGCGGCGTCCTCGGTCGCGGTGACCGTGAAGTTGTTCGCCGCGCCCAGGTCGCGGATGGTCTGGATGCCGACCGGGATCGCGTCGTGCCGGAAACCGGCGGTCTTGGAGAAGACCAGCACGTCGTACGGGGCGTCGGCGGCGCTGGCCGGGGTGGCTGGGGTGGTGCAGGCGATGACGGCGAGTGCGGCCATTGCCGCACCGAGGACGGGTCGCATACGTCTGCGCATATCGCTCTCCTAACTGCGGTTAGGAGGGGCCCCTCGCCTCACACTAGGCGTGCCGAGGGGCCCCCACCTGTCAGCTCAGGGCAGGATCCACTTTTGGTTGGCGGCACCGCTGACGCAGGTCCAGAGGTGGACCGCGGTGCTGTCGGCGGAGCTGTTGCCGGAGACGTCGAGGCACTTGCCGGACGCCGGGCTACGCAACGTGCCGTCGGCCTGGGCCACCCAGTTCTGCGCGGCGGTCCCGTTGCAGGTGTAGAGCTGGATCTTGGTGCCGTCGGCGGTGGCGGCACCCGCGACGTCCAGGCACTTGCCCAACGACTTGATCGTCGAGTTCGGCGTCACGGCCCAGGTCTGCGCCGCGCTGCCGTTGCAGGTGTAGATCTGGATCTGCGTGCCGTCGGCGGTGGCGGCGTTGCGCACGTCCAGGCACTTGCCAGCCAGACCCTTGATCGGCCCGGCCCCACCGGCCGGGGGCGTCCCGGTCACGAAGGTGAAGGCGTCCAGGTCGTAGAGCGCCCCGGTGCCCGACCCGGCGAAGGTCAGGTAGAGCGTGGTCGTGCCGGTCGGCGGGTTGCTGATCGTCCCGGTGACAGTGGTGAAGGTTTCCCAGCCGCCGGTCACCGGGACCGTGGCCGAGCCGAGCACGGTGCCGGTGGCCGAGCCGGCCCGGACCTGGAGGGTGCCGCCGGCGCCCGCCGAGGAGACCCGGGCGTTGAACGAGGTCACGTTGCCCAGCCGGTACGGCTGGAACGCGATCCAGTCGCCGTTGTTGATGTCGCCGACGGTCTTGCCACCCTCGGCCGGGGTCTTGCTGAACACGTTGATCCCCGACGAGGTGCCGTAGAACTCGGCCTGGCGGTGCCGCGGCGGCAACGTGTGCTGGGTGTGCGTGGTCAGCCCACCGGCGTCGGTGTACTCGGCGTCGAAGATCGCGAAGATGTTCGCCGCGTCGTCGTGCTCACCGTCGACCGGGATCGTGATCGAGCCGGAGCAGCCGGTCTTCGAGGTGATCTGGTGCCCGTGCTGGTCGTGGCCGAGCACGTAGGTCATCTTGACCTTCGTGCAGTCGATGGTGCCGTCCTCCGGGTCGGTCACCGTGATGCTGTACGGCACCGTGTCCCCGAAGCCGAACAGCTGACCGTTGCCCGGGTTGTTGATCGTGACGGTGGGCGCGGTGTTGCCGACGCTGATCTGCACGCTGCTGCTGCCGGTGGCGCCCTGCGGGTCCCGCACGGTCAGCGTGGCGGTGTAGGTGCCGTTGGCGCTGTAGGTCTTCGTCGGGTTCGCGGCGGTCGAGGTGGTGCCGTCACCGAACGCCCAGGCGTAGGTCAACGTGCCACCCTCGGGGTCGGACGAGCCGGCCGAGGAGAACGTCACCGCGAGCGGGGCCGCACCGGAGGTGCGGTTGGCGCTGGCCTTCGCGGTGGGCGCCCGGTTGCCGCCGCCGACGTAGTCGAAGCGGTAGAGCGCGGAGTTGGCGTCACCGTTGAAGTAACCGGTGCCGTAGTCGAGGACGTAGTAGGCGCCGTCCGGGCCGAACGCCGAGTCCATCACCTGCTTGCCGACCCAGGGGAAGGTGTCGATGGTGCCCCGGGAGCCGTCGGAGTTGACGTGGATCGGCTTGATCCAGCCCCGGCCGAACTCGGTGGCGAAGAACTGCCCGTCGAACGACTGCGGAAACTTGGTGGTGGAGGTCGACGAGGCGTTGTACCGGTAGACCGGGCCGCCCATCGGCGACTCGGAGCCGCCGCCGAACTCGGTCGGGGTGCCGGCGTCACCGGCGTACCGGATCCAGGCCGGCTGGGCCGGCGGCAGGGTGGTCAGGCCGGTGTTGCGGAACGAGTTGTTGGTCGGCCCGCCGGCGCAGTTGTACTTCGCGCCGCTGGCGCTGGTCGCGAAGTCGAACTCGTTGTACGTCTCGGTGCTGGTGTTGGTGCCGGTGCAGTACGGCCAGCCGTAGTTGCCCGGTGCCGCGACCCGGTTGAACTCCACCTGGCCGGACGGCCCGCGGGTGGAGCTGGTGGAGCCGGCGTCCGGCCCGTAGTCACCGACGTAGACCACACCGGTGGCCTTGTCCACGCTGATCCGGAACGGGTTGCGGAACCCCATCGCGTAGATCTCCGGCCGGGTCCTGGCGGTGCCGGGGGCGAACAGGTTGCCTGACGGGACGGAGTACGTGCCGTTGGCGTTCACCTTGATCCGCAGGATCTTGCCGCGCAGGTCGTTGGTGTTGCCGGCGCTGCGCTGCGCGTCGTACGCGGGGTTGCGGTTGGTCCGCTCGTCCAGCGGCGAGTAGCCGGACGACTCGAACGGGTTCGTGTCGTCGCCGGTGGACAGGTAGAGGTTGCCGGCGGCGTCGAAGTCGATGTCACCACCGACGTGGCAGCACACGCCCCGGCTGGCCGGGACGTCGAGCACGTCGACCTTGCTGGACTGGTTGAGCGTGAAGTCCGAGTTGAGGGTGAACCGGGAGAGCCGGTTGACGCCGTCGAAGGCCGAGAAGTCGGTGCCGGTGGCCGGTGCGTCGCCGCCGGGGGTGGAGAGCGGCGGGGCGTAGTAGAGGTAGATGTAGCGGTTGCTGGCGAAGCCCGGGTCGACCCCGACGCCCTGCAACCCCTCCTCGTCGTGCGTGTAGACCGAGACGGTGCCGATCACGGAGGTGGTGCCGTTGGCGTCGGTGCGGCGCAGGGTGCCGTTGCGGGCGGTGTGCAGGACCGAGCGGTCCGGCAGCACCGCCAGGGACATCGGCTCACCCATGTCGGTCACGCCGCGAGCCAACTCGACCTGCTGGAAGTCGCTGGCGACGATCGTGTGTGCCTGGGCGGGGGCCGAGCCGGCGGCGAAGGTGACAGTGCCGGCGGCGACCGCCAGCAGCAGCGCGGATCCGGTGGAGAACCATCGTCGGGACCGTTGTCGGGGAGCGTCCTTCATTGACATCTGTGCTGTCCCTTCCTGACGTGTGACTGCCAGGCCGGGCGCGCGCCGTCGCGCCGGATGCCGTAGCGGTGGTGGGGGGGTCGATGGGTTACCGCGCCGCCGGTTCACCTCGACGAAACATCTTCGTGTTGGTCACGACACTAAGTCGCACGTGTCGATGTGTCCATACCTTCCGGCGGTTCAGCATCAACTTTTGTCGATTTGATCGAAAGTCGCCGGTCAGGCGCGTCGGTCGATGGCCTGCCCGGCCAGCGCAACCAGGGCCGCGCGGGCCTCGTCGGCCACCACGGCGTTCTGCAGCGCGGCGAGCGCGGCCTCGGTCCGAACCCGGATCATCTGCTCGATCCGCTCCCGCGCGCCGGTTGCCTCGATGATGTCGCGCAGCTCCGCCGCGCCCTCGGCGTCCAACGCCGGGTTACCGAACAGCTCCCGCAACCGGACGGTCTGGGGCCGGTCGGCGGCGCTGCGGGCCAGCGCCATCATGACCGTGGGCTTGCCCTCACGCAGGTCGTCCAGGACCGACTTGCCGGTCACCGCCGGGTCGCCGAACACGCCAAGGACATCGTCGCGGAGCTGGAACGCGTCACCCAGCGGGTCACCGAACTCGCCCAACGCGGCGATCAGCTCCGGCCCCGCGCCGGCCAGGGCCGCACCGATCTGCAACGGCCGGGTGACCGTGTACCGGGCAGCCTTCATCCGGATCACGGTGAGCGCGCTGGCCACCGAGCCGTCGCCCACCCCCGACACCAGGTCCAGGTACTCCCCCGCGATCACCTCGGTACGCATCAGCGCGAACACGCCGTACCCCCGGTGCACCTGCTCGGTGCTCAGCCCGCACTCGTGGAACATCTGATCCGACCAGGCCGCGCAGAGGTCCCCGCAGAGCAGCGCGGTGTTGCGGCCGTACGCCTCGGGGTCACCGCGCCACGACGAGCGGGCGTGCAGGTCGGCGAAGAGCCGGTGCACCGACGGCTCACCCCGGCGGCGGTCGCTGCCGTCCAGGATGTCGTCGTGGATCAGCGCGAAAGCGTGGAACAGCTCCAGGGCCGCCGCGGCCACCACGATCGGGGTGCCGTCGGCAGCCCCCGCGCCGCGCCAACCCCAGTAGCAGAAGAGCGGTCGTAACCGCTTGCCACCGGCCAGCACGAACCGTTGCAGCGCGGTGAACACGCCCCGCGGCGCCCCGTCCGGCCAGTCCGGGCCCTGTCGGCTGAGAAACCCGGCCAGCTCCGCGTCGAAGCGTGCCCGCAGTTCGCTGGCGTCGGTGGGCGCGACGGTGACCGTCATGTCCGCTCCCCCGAGCCGCTCGCGCCGTCAACGCCTAATCCGGCGAGCTCCAGCAGCAGCGCCTTGACCTCGGTCGCCGCGATCTTGTCCCGGGCCGCGGTCGGGTCCGAGCAGAGCAGCACCGGGCCATCCGCCGGGTCGGCCGGCAGCCGCCCGTGCGAGCCGCGAACCGCCTGCGCACCGGCGTCCAGGCCGACAGCGCTCATCAGGTACCGCATGCCGAGCTTCTTGCGGGCCAGGGCGACCCCGGCGCGAGCCTTCGCGGCACCGGGGTTCGCCGGGTCGAAGAACAGCTCCGCCGGGTCGTAACCGGGCTTGCGGTGGATCTCCACGAGTCGGGCGAAGTCCGGTGCGTTGGCGTCGTCCAACCAGTAGTAGTAGGTGAACCAGGCGTCCGGCTCGGCCACCAGCACCAGCTCACCGGCGCGCGGGTGGTCGAGCCCGTGTGCGGCCTTGCCCTCGGCGTCGAGCACCTCGGCGACCCCGGGCAGGCCGGCGCAGAGCTTCGCCACCGCCGGCACGTCGGCCGGATCCTTGACGTAGACGTGCGCGATCTGGTGGTCGGCGACAGCGAACGCCTTCGACGTCCACGGGTCGAGGTACTCCATGCCCGCCTGGGTGTGCACCCGCAACAGGCCCTCCGCGCGCAGCAACCGGTTGACGTCCACCGGCCGGGAAACGTCGGTGATGCCGTACTCGGACAGCACCACCACTGTGGCGTCCCGGGCCCGGGCGGCGTCCAGGAGCGGGCCGAGCACCGCGTCCAGCTCGGCTGCCGCCGCGGCGGCCTGGGCCGACGAGGGACCGAAGCGTTGCAGGTCGTAGTCCAGGTGCGGGACGTAGACCAGGGTCAGGTCGGGTGACACGTCGGCAAGGATCTGCTCGGCGGCCTGGCAGATCCACTTCGACGACGGCAGGGCGGCGGTCGGCCCCCAGTAGGTGAAGAGCGGGAAGGTGCCCAGCCGCCCGGTGAGCGCGTCGTGCAGCTCCGGCGGGTCGGTGTAGCAGTCCGGTTCCTTGCGCCCGTCGGCGTAGTAGACCGGGCGTGGCGTCACCGTCCAGTTGACGTCGGCGCCCATGGCGTACCACCAGCAGACGTTGGCCACCGTGTAGCCGGGTTCGGCCCGACGGGCGGCCTGCCAGAGCTTGTCCCCGCCGACCAGCGCGTTGTGCTGCCGCCACAGCAGCACCTCGCCCAGCTCCCGGAAATACCACCCGTTGCCGACGATCCCGTGCCCGCTGGGCTGCTCGCCGGTGAGGAAGGTGGACTGCACCGAGCAGGTCACGGCGGGCAGCACAGTGCCCAGCTCGGCCCGGAAGCCGCCGTCTGCCACCCCGCGCAGTCGAGGCATGTGGGCCAGTAGTCGGGGTGTCAACCCCACCACGTCGAGGACCACCAGTCGCCTGCTCATCGCGTCACTCCCATGCTCACGGTTCGGTCTGTGGTCAGGCCGAGGCCGACCAGTTCGTCCCGGGCGAAGGCCAGCTCCGCGGCGATGCCGGCGGCCAGCTCCGCGTCGGTGCCGGGCCGTCGTGCAGCCGGCAGCACCCCCCAGGTGTACGTCTCGACGTCGAGGTGGTCACAGCCGGCGGTCGGGCCGTCGAAGAGCGCTCTCAGGGCCGCACGAAGCACCGGCACTGTCGAGCCGAGCGGCTCCTCGGGTGGGGCGTGCAGCGGCACGTGGTAGTGCACCCGCCACGGCCCGGGCAGCGCCCGCTCCAATGCCTCGTCCAGGTCGTCGGCCGCGTACGTCGGCTCGGCCGGGTCGGCCAGACCGGCGCAACCGGTGCCCCGGGTCTGGTGCAGGAAGCGCGGCTCCACCCAGCGGCGCAACGCCTCGGCGTCACGGGCCGGGTCGGCGGCCTCGACAGCGGCCGAGACCTGCACCTTCACCACCGGCAGTCCGGCCGCCCGCAGTCGGTGCAGCGCCTCGGTCGGCTCTTCCCAGGCGCAGGCCAGGTGGGCGAGGTCCACGCAGACACCCAGCCGGTCGGTGTCCATCCCGGACAGCAGCGCGACCGCCTGACCGGTGCTCTCCACCACACAGCCGGGCTCGGGCTCGAAGGCGACACGCACCTCACGGCCGGTGTCGCGTTGCACGTCGGCCAGGCCGGTGGCGAGCTGGTCCAGGCGGCGTCGGGCCGCGTCGGCCCGGCCGGTGTCCCACGGTTGACGCCAGGCCAGCGGCAGCGTGGAGATCGAACCCCGGGCGGCGTCGTCGGGCAACAGGTCGGCGAGGACCCGGGCCATGTCGAGGGTGTAGGTCAGGCGCTGCTCGGTGGTCCAGTCCGGGTGGTACACGTCCTGCTTGACCACCGGGGCCTGGAAGGCCGCGTACGGGAAGCCGTTGAGGGTGACCACCTCCAGGCCGCGCGCGTCCAGCTCGGTGCGCAACCGGCGGCGTAGCGTCTGGTCGGCGGCCAGCTCGGCGGCGACCGGGGCGGCCAGCCACAGGCCGAGCCCGAGCAGGTCGCTGCCGAGCGCCTCGCGGACCGGCACCGCGTAGGTGTCCAGTTGACCGAGGATCCCGGCGAGGTCCTCGGCCGGGTGCACGTTGGTGCAGTAGCCCAGGTGGACGGTCTCGCCGCCGGCATGTCGCAGCCGCATCAGCTGCCGCCGCGCAGGATCGAGTTGCCGGTCTGCGGGTCCACGGCGGCGGCGGCGTCCAGGTCGCTGAGGTCGAGCCGCCCCGACTGCCCGTAGAACTCCACCGGGTTTCGCCACAGCACCTTGTCGACGTCGTCGTCGCTGAAGCCGGCCGCGAGCATCGCCTCGCCGGTGGCTCGGGTCAGCAGCGGATCGGAGCGCCCCCAGTCGGCTGCCGAGTTGACCAGCATCCGTTCCGTGCCGTACTCCCGCAGCAACTCCACCATCCGCTGCGGCGTCATCTTGGTGTCCGGGTAGATGGAGAAACCCAGCCAGCAGCCGCTGTCGCGGACCAGCTTCACTGTCACCTCGTTGAGGTGGTCGACGACCACCCGACCCGCGTCGATGCCGGACTCGGCGACGACGGCGAGGGTCCGCTCACAGCCGCGCGCCTTGTCCCGGTGCGGGGTGTGCACCAGCGCCGGTAGTTCGTACGCCACCGCGAGGGCGAGCTGCGCCGCGAACGCCTCGTCCTCCTCGGGCGTCATCGAGTCGTACCCGATCTCGCCGACCGCCACCACCGCGTCCTTGTCCAGGTAGCGGGGCAGCAGGTCGAGGACCGGCCGGCAGCGCGGGTCGTTGGCCTCCTTGGGGTTCAGCGCGATGGTGGCGAAGTGCCGCACCCCGAACTGCCCGGCCCGGAACGGCTCCCAGCCGATCAGCGAGTCGAAGTAGTCGGTGAACGAGGCGGCGCTGGTGCGCGGCTGACCCAGCCAGAACGCCGGCTCCACCACCGCGCGCACCCCGGCGGCGGCCATCCGTTCGTAGTCGTCGGTGGTGCGTGAGGTCATGTGGATGTGGGGGTCGAAGATGCGCATTCACGCCTCCCGGGGCAGTGCGGCGGTGAGCCGGTCGAGCAGGTCGGTGGCGTCGGCGGGCAGGTCACGGCCGGCGGCGTGTCGTTCTGCGGCCAGCGCGGCGAGCATGGCGGTCAGCTCGCTGTCGGCCCGGGAGTCCAGGTCGGCCACCCCGGCCAGGGGGACGCCGCTGAACACGCACTTGAGCACCGCCTGCCGCCAGGCGGCCTGGTCGAGGTGCCGGGCGTACGGGCCGAGCGCGGCGGCGACCAACCGGGTGTCGTTGGTCCGGATCGCGTCGTGCAGCAACGGCACCGCGTCGGCGCCGATCGGCAGCAGCGGCAGGGCACGCAGCACCGCTCGTCGTTCGGCCGCGTCACCGTGCTGGTAGAGGCGCTCGGCGTACGCCGCGTGCTCGCCGGGCAGGCTGGTGAGCAGCAGCACCCGGGCCGCGTCGTCGGCGGTCCAGCCGGGGGCTTCGGGCAGCGCGGCCCGCCCGCAGCGTCGGCCGACGGCGGGAAAGAGCCTGGTGATCGCGGTGGGCTCGGTGGTGACCCGGCGCAGCGCCGTGTCCAGCCAGTCGGGATCGGGTACGCCTCCCAGCGCGGCCCGTAGTGAATCCGGTGTCATCCCGTCTCCTCCCCTTGTGCTGCTCCCCGGTGCCTCGCCACCCTTTGCTCTGCACCTATATATGCACCGGGGCCTCTTTGGCGGGCGTCGCCTCGGCGGGTGCAGAGCAAAGGGTGCGGGCAGGGTCGTCATCGGTGGCCGCGGCGGCACGCAGGAACTCGATCGACCGGGCCGCCACGGCGGGTGCGGCGTGCGAGTCGCGGGGCAACTCCACGGCGACCAGGCCGCGGTAGCCGGCGTCGCGCAGCGCGGCCAGCACCGGCGGAAAGTCGATCTCGCCGACGCCGAACTCCAGGTGCTCGTGCACGCCTCGGCGCATGTCGTCGATCTGCACGTTGACCAGGTGGTCGGCCACCTCGGCGACGCACTGCGGCACCGGCCAGGGCTCCAGGCACCGACAGTGGCCGATGTCGAGGGTGATGCCGAAGCGGGCCGGGTTGTCCAGTGCGGCGTGCAGCCGACGCCAGTCGGCGATGTCCTGCACCAGCATGCCCGGCTCCGGTTCGAAGCCGAGGGTGACGTCCGCGGTGTCGGCCGCGTCGACCACTGTGGCGCAGCCGGCCACCAGCCGGTCCCAGGCGCACTGCGGTGACACCGACTCGGGTCGGACACCGGCCCAGAACGAGACCGCCTCCGCACCCAGGTCGGCGCCGATCCGCACGGCCCGGCGGAGGAACTCGATCCGCCGGGTCGGGTCGTCGTGCAGCAACGTCGGGGCGTGCTTCTGCCACGGGTCGAGCAGGTAGCGGGCTCCGGTCTCGATGACCACCGCCAGGCCCAGCGACTCCAACCGTCGACTGACAGCGGCGACCCGGCGGGTGAGCCCGGGCGCGAACGGGTCCAGGTGGTCATGGTCCAGGGTGAGCGCCACCCCGTCGTAGCCGAGGTCGGCGATGACCGCGAGCGCGTCGTCGAGGCGGTGGTTGGCGAACCCGTTGGTGCCGTACCCGAGGCGCAGCGTGGTGGCGTCGGTGACCGGCGCACCGGGCCGTGGCTCGGGGACGCTCATGTCGGGGAGACCTTCCGGGCCAGTCGTCGACCCAGCGGCGCGGCCGCCGCGACGGCCACCCCGAGCAGACCTGCTCCACCCCGTGCGGTGAGCGCTCCCTGGAGGGCCGGCAACCCGGTGATCCCGGCGCCGACGGCCGCCCGGACCCGCTTGGCCGACGGGTCCCGGACAACCTCGGCCTGGGCCGCGCCGTACCGGGCGGCGTACCACCCGGCCAGCACCGCGGGCAGCAGCGCCGCGATCGTGGCCGACCGGCTGCGACCCGCGCGCACGCCGGTCTCGTCGACGGTCTCGGCCCGGTCGGTGACCCCGGCGGGGTTCGCGGTGCGGAAGGCGCCTGGCACGGCGACCGCGGCACTGGTGGCGACCAACGCGGTGCCGGCGAGGGTGCGCATCGGCAGGGTGGCGTCGGCGCCGGTGACCTCCCGGCGGGACAGCGCGGTGACCGTCCAGGTGTGCGCGGCGACGGTGGCCGCCGCCGGCAACGCCCGGGTGATCCGACCGCCGGACGCGCCGAGCAGCACGTCCAGCCCTCGGCAGGCGGCCATCACGGCCGGACCGGCCGCGGTGTTCTTGGCCAGCAGGTCGTACCCCCAGATGGTGGCGGCCAGCGGCACGGCGAGCGCGGCGGCGCGGCGACCGCCCACGGCGGCGGCCAGGCCCACGCCGGCGGCCGTGAGGCCTGCCGCGAGACCGACAGCGACGGCCGGCGTGACCCGCCCGCTCGGGATCGGCCGCTCGGGCCGTTCCTCGGCGTCCAGACCCCGGTCGGACCAGTCGTTGGCGGCCATGCCGGCCCAGTAGAGCAGCACCGATGCGCCGGCCAGGGCGGGGGTACGCGGGCTCAGCGCGCCCGCCGCCGCGGCCCCGGCGATCACGTCACCGGGCACCGAGAGCGCGGCCGGTGCCCGGACCAGCTCGGCGAGATCAGCCAACGTTGTCATGATCACTGTCCCCGCCGTCGTGCAGTTGCCGGGTGAAGGCGGTCAGCCGGGCCCACTGCTCGCCCAGCGAGTGGGTGGGCGTGCCCAGCGGGTCCTTGAAGAAGAAGCCCAGGTCGGCCAGCGGCCCCACCTGCCCGGCGGCGTGCGCGGCGGCGGTGAGTCGGGCCAGGTCGAGCACCAGCGGCGCGGCCAGCGCCGAGTCGCAACCGTGCCAGGTGAACTCCATCCGCATGCCGGTGCCGAGGAATCCACTGAAGGTGATCAGATCCCAGGCGGTCTTGAAGTCGCCCAGCTCCTCGACGTACTCGATGCGGGTGCCGCCCTGCGGGACGTAGCCCAGCGTCTCGCCGAGCACCCGCTGCTTGCTCTGCACCTTCGCCGCGTTCGCGGCCGGGTCGGCGAGGGTGGCGCCGTCGCCGCCGCCGAGCAGGTTGACCCCGGACCAGGAGCCCACTGCCAGGTTGCGCATCGCGAACATCGGCGCGAGCACCGACTTGACCAGGGTCTCCCCGGTCTTGCCGTCGTGCCCGGCGTACGGCAGTCGGGCCTCCTCGGCCAGCGCGGCCAGCGCCGGCAGCCGCAGCCCGGTGGACGGGGTGAAGTCGACGTACGGGCAGCCGGCGAGCACCGCGGCGTACGCGTAGAGAGAGCTGACCGGCAGCACCTCGTCCGGCCCGTCGAGAGCGGCGCGTAGCGCGGCCGGGTCGGCGTGCGCGGGGTGCGGTCGAGGGGCCGGCTCGGTGGCGGAGACGTTGACCACCACCACCCGGTCCAACTCGTGCCGGTCGCGGAAGCTGGTCAGGTCGCGGACCACTGCCTCGGCCCGCTCGGCCTGGGTGTCGCCGACCGGTGCGGGGCGCAGCTCCTGCTCGACCACGCCCAGTTCGTCGCGGAGCGCGGCGACCAACCGCCAGGGGATGACACCGGCGTCCGCGAGGGCCTCGGCGCGCTTGCACAGCGGGGTGGTGGCCAGGTCGTGTCCGCCGAAGACCAGGTCGGCGAAGGCCGGCAGGGCCGGGCCGCGCAGATCGGGAAGCTCGGTGACGCAGCCGGTGGGCCCGGCCAGGCCGGCCCGCAGCGCGAGCCCCCCGACGATGCTGGTGGTCGCGACGGAACCGCGCGCCCCTACCAGCCAGACACCTGTTCGCATGGTGCTCCTTCCCCATTTCCGAGGAACCGTCGGTACCGCTAAATATAGGAATATCAGAATATGTTTCGGAAAGATACGGCCCAGTTTCGGAAAAGTTTCGGGCCGGGTGGAATGGGCCCCGTCCGCTCGCCCCGCACCGGAACAGCACCGGCTCCCGACGTCGGCGTCGGCGGCGACGACGCCGGACCGGATCCCGGCAGGTGCGAGCAGACGGGGCTGGTAGGCAGGGTCGGGTCGGCGTCTCGACCCTGCCTCCCCCGCATCCGGCCGGTCGGGGCACTGGTGTGCCCCGGCCGGGCGTCTCAGGCCGCCGCGCCCACCGGAACACCGACCGAACCACTACCCGCCGGGAATCGGCGAGCGGGTGCGGTACGGGCGGGGGCGGCGGCGGGCGGTGTCATCAGGTCCTCCGGAGGTCACCGGTGGTGGCGGTCCTCCGGTGCGGCCGGGGAATCCCGGTCCGGTCGCACCGGACGACCGTCCTGCTCGTGCGCCACCGGGCCGTAGGGCCCGGCTGCACGCTCTCCGATGCCGACCTCTGTCCCGGCCACGGGGCGCAATCCGTGGCTGGTCCCTCGCCGGTCGGCTTCGGAAAGCCAGTCGGGCGATGGCGGTGCGAACACCGCCGTCGCGGATGGTCGATGGTCAGAGAGCCGCCGCGGTCAGGGTCGGTTCCACCTCGGCCCAGGAGGAGCCGAGCTCCGCCGAGCGGGCCACCGCGTCCAGCACCAGCTGGACCTGCAACGCGTCGGCGAAGGAGGGAGTCGGGTCGACACCGGTGGCGACCGCCTCGATGAAATCGCGCATCTCGTGCGTGAACGAGTGCTCGTAGCCGATGATGTGGCCCGGGGGCCACCACGCCGACATGTACGGGTGCTCGCCCTCGGTCACCAGGATGCGGCTGAAGCCCTGCTCCACAGTCGGGCGGGTCGCGTCGTAGAACTCCAGCTCGTTGAGGCGCTCCAGGTCGAAGACCACACTGCCCAGCGAGCCGTTGATCTCGACGCGCAGCGCGTTCTTCCGGCCGGTAGCGAACCGACTCGCCTCGTACGTGGCCAGGGCGCCACCGTCGAGTCGCGCCACGAAGACCGCGGCGTCGTCGACGGTGACCGTCCCGGTGGGCGCCTCGTGGCCGTCCACCGAGGCCGCCAGACCGCTCGACTCGGCGGGCAACGGCCGCTCCTTGACGAAGGTCTCGGTGACCGCGCTGACGCCGCTGATCCGCTGACCCGTGACGAACTGGGTCAGGTCGATGATGTGCGCACCGATGTCACCGAGCGCGCCGGAGCCCGCCCTGTCCTTCTGCAACCGCCAGACCAGCGGGAACTGCGGGTCCACGATCCAGTCCTGCAGGTACGTCGCACGGACGTGTCGAATCACCCCGAGCCGTCCGTCGGCGACCAACTGGCGCATCATCGCGACCGCGGGGACCCGGCGGTAGTTGAACCCGCACATCGACCGCACTCCGGAAGCCCGGGCGACGTCCGCCGCAGCGGTCATCGCCCGTGCCTCCTCCACCGAGTTGGCCAACGGCTTCTCGCACAGAACGTGCTTGCCCGCGGCCAACGCGGCGAGAGCGATCTCGGCGTGACTGTCGCCCGGTGTACAGATGTCGACAACGTCGATGTCATCCCGGTTGATCAGGTCACGCCAGTCGGTGGTGTACGCGTCCCAGCCGAGCGTGTCGGCGGCGTCCGCCACCTTCGCTGTGTCTCGGCCGCAGATCAACGCCATCCGGGCCCGCGTCGGCAGGTCGAACACGCGGTTCACGGTGCGCCACGCCTGTGAGTGCGCGGCGCCCATGAACGCGTAGCCGACCATGCCGACCCGCAGTTCTTTGTCTGTCGTGGACAAGGTGGGTCTCCCCCCGGTATGTCAGAACCCGAGCTTGTCGTAGCTGCTCGCGTTCTCCTTGGTGATCGTCTCCGAGGCCAGGGTCACTTCCTTGGGCACCTGCAGCTCCGTCAGGTCGCCCAGGCCCCGACCCTGCGCGATGAGCCGCGCGAGCGAGACCGCCGAGGAGGCCATCGACGGGTTGTAGGTGACAGTGGCCTTCAGCACGGTGTTGTCGGCCTTGATCGCGTCGATCGCGAGCTTGGAGCCCGCGCCGCCGACCATGAAGAACTCCGACCGGTTGGCCTGCTTGATGGCCGCGAGCACACCGATGCCCTGGTCGTCGTCGTGGTTCCAGACGGCGTCGATCTTCGGCAGCGCCTGGAGCAGCTGGGACGCCTCGCGCTGGCCGCTGTCCGAGGTGAACTCGGCCGAACGACGGTTGCGCACCGTGAACCCGTAGGTCGCCAGGGCGGCCTTGAAGCCTGCGCTGCGCTCGACGGTCAGCGGGATCTCCAGGCCGGCGATCTCACCGATGACCGGGTTGGCGACGCCCTTGTCCTTGAGCATCTTGCCGATGAAGTGACCGGCCGACACGCCCATGCCGTAGTTGTCGCCCTTGATGACCAGCCGCGAGGCCAGCGCGTCGGGGAACGCCCGGTCGAGGTTCACGATCGGGATGCCCGCCTGCATGGCCTGGAGGGCAACGGCGTTGACCTCCTTGCCGTCGTGCGGCAGCACGACGATGATGTCCGGCTTCTGGGCGATCAGGGTGCCGAGCGTGGAGCGCTGGGCCTCGGAGTTCGACCCACCGTCGACCTCCTTGAACTCCACGTCCGAGTAGGCCGCGGCCTGGGCCTTGGCGTTGGCGTGGATCGCGCCCATCCAGCCGTGGTCGGCGGCCGGGGCGGAGAAGCCGATGACGACCTTCTTGCCCGGGGCGTTGTTGCCCTCACTGTTTCCGGCGGCCTTGGTCTGGGTGCTGGCGGCCGGGGTCTCGTTGCTGGTGCAGGCAGTGAGGAGGGTGGCAGCGCCCACTGCGGCTCCACCGAAGAGCAACCGGCGGCGCGACAGGTCGCGACTGTGCTGGGTCATGAATGACCTCCTGGGAGCGGGATTTGACTTATCGAGGGTGTGCGAGGCCCGGCCACCGTCGAACGTTCTCGACGTCGCCAGGACAACGGTGCGGTGCGTCAGGTTGCGGTGGTGACCCTGTTCCGCGCGAGGAGCCGAGTGACGGACTTGAACTGGAACTGCTGGACCAGGACGGCGGCGACGATGATGCCGCCCTTGACCATGTTCTGCGCCTCGATGGAGAGGCCGTTGATGGCGAAGAGGTTCGTGATGGTGGCGAAGATGATGACGCCGAGCAGCGAGCCGACGATCGTGCCCCGGCCGCCGCTGAGCAGCGTCCCGCCGATGATCGCCGCGGCGATCGCGTCCAACTCGTACAGGTTGGCCATCGCCGCCTGCGCCGAGGTGGCCTGCGAGGTGAGCATGATGGCGGCGATACCGCAGCACAGACCGGAGAGCGCGTAGAGCAGCATGGTGTGCCGCCGGACGTTGATGCCGGCGAGCCGGGCCGCCTCCGGGTTACCGCCGACGGCGATGGTCCGCCGGCCGAAGGTCGTGCGGTTGAGCACCACCCAACCGGCCAGCACCACCGCGCCGAGGATGTAGACGAGGATCGGGATACCGATCACCTTGCGCGCGGCGATGTCGTTGATGAAGGTGCTGCTCGACACCTGGGTCTGCTTGTTGGAGATGGAAGCCGCGAGCCCCCGCGCGGCCACCAGCATCGCGAGCGTCGCGATGAAGGGGACCAGCCGCCCGTACGAGATGAGCACACCGTTGACGAGGCCGACGCAGACGCCGACCGCGAGGGCGGTGAAGATCATGCCGGCGGCGCCGTAGCTCTGGGTGGCCACTGTGGTGCACCAGACCCCGGCGAGCGCGACGATCGCGCCGACCGACAGGTCGATGCCACCACCGATGATCACGAAGGTCATCCCGACCGTGACCACGCCGACGACCGAGGCCAACTGGAGAATGGCCAGGACGTTGTTCCAGACCCAGTTCGGGTCGCCGTACAGGTCGGGCTTGGTGACCGCGCCGACCACGATGAGCGCGGCGAGCACCCCGATCAGGCCGAGGTTGCGCTTGGCACCGTCGCCACCGTCACCCCGCCACCAGGAAAGCTTGCCCCCGGATCCTGCTTTGTCGCTGGCCACCGCCGTCTCCGCCGGGTCCACCGGAGGCGACTGCGCCGGAAGCTGCGGGCGCTCCGGTGTCGCGGTGGGAGTGGGAGTCGCGTCGCTCATGCCGGTGCGCCTTCCATCAAGGACCCCGCCATCACGAGGTCAAGCACAGTGTTCTCGTCGAGTTCGCCGGCCGCGGCTTCGCGGACGACACGCCCTTCCCGCATCACCAGCACCCGGTCGGCCAGACCCAGCACCTCGGGCACCTCGCTGGAGACCAGCAGCACCCCCACGCCCTGAGCGGCCAATGCCCGGATTACCTGGTAGAGCTCGGCTCGGGCGCCCACGTCCACGCCTCGGGTCGGCTCGTCGAGAAGCAGCAACTTGGTGCCGCCGAGCAGCCAACGCCCGACCACCACCTTCTGCTGGTTACCGCCGGACAGCGTGCGTACCGGCCGGTCGACGTCCCGGGGCCGCAGCTCCAGGGTCTCCGCGATCCGGTCCGCCTCGGCGCGTTCCTTGGCGGCGTTGGTGAAGCCGAGGCGCGCGTACCGGCCGAAGGTGGCCAGCGTGACGTTGCGGTAGATCGGCTCGCCGAGCAGCAGGGCCTGGCTCTTGCGTTCCTCCGGGGCCATTCCCATGCCGGCGCGAACCGCAGCGCCGACGCCGGGCCGTAGGACCTTTCCGTCCATCTGCACCGTGCCGGCCTCCGGGAGGCGGGCACCGTAGATCGTCTCCAGTAGTTCGGAACGCCCGGAGCCGACCAGACCCGCGATGCCCACGATCTCCCCGGCACGCACGTTCAGCGACACGTCGGCGAACTCGCCGGTGCGGGTCAACCCCTGCACCTGGAGCAGCTCGGCGCCGGCGGGGTCGTCGGTCGGCCGGTCCGGGAAGACGTACTCGATGGTGCGGCCGGTCATCCGGCTCACCAGGTCGCGGGTCGGGGTGTCGCGCGCCGGCAGGTTCGCCGCCGTGGTCCGGCCGTCCTTGAGTACCGTGACCCGGTCGCCGATCTCGCGGATCTCCTCCAGGCGGTGGGAGATGTAGATGACGGCGATGCCCTGCGCGGTCAGCTCCCGGATGATCCGGAACAGGTTGCCGACCTCGTCGTGGGCCAGCACCGCGCTCGGCTCGTCCATGATGATCAGTCGCGCCTCGTGCGACAGCGCCCGCGCCATGCTGACGATCTGCTTGCCGGCCGCCGGCAGGGACCGGACCATCCGATTCGGCGGGATCTCACCGTGGCCGAGCCGGCTGAGGATCTGGCGGGTGTGCCGAGCCATCCGGCCGCGCCGGACGAAACCGAAGTTGCGGTACTCGTGCCCGAGGAACGCGTTCTCCGCCACCGACAGGTCCTCGACGAGGTCGAGCTCCTGGTAGATCGTGGCGATGCCCGCCTTCATGGCGGCCTGCGGGTTGGCGAACGTGGCCGGCTCGCCGCGCCACTCCACCAGCCCGGAATCCGGTTGGTGGACCCCGGCCAGCACCTTGATGAGGGTGGACTTGCCGGCGCCGTTCTGCCCGAGCAGGCAGTGCACCTCGCCGGCACGCACCTCCAGCTGCACGCCGTCGAGCGCGCGTACGCCGGGGAAGGTCTTCACCAGATCGGTGAGGCGCAGGACCACCTCGCCCGCGACGGTGTCGGCGGGAGCCTCGACCAGCGGCGCCTCGGCGACGGCCTCGGCCGACGCGGTGGCGGGGTCATCCTCGGGCAGAGCCACAGTCTCCTCCTCGCTCACGACGGAATCTCGAACAGCTTCATGCGGCTTCCCCGAAGGCGACGTCGCTGGCGAGCACCGCCGCGCCGGTGACACCGGCACGGCCGCCCAGCTCGGACAGGACGACGGGAAGGTTGCCGGTGGCCAGCGGCAGCGACCGCCGATAGACCACACTGCGGATCTCGGCGAGCAGGATGTGGCCCAGCTGCGCCAGCCCTCCACCGATCACGATCATGGACGGGTTGGTGAAGCTGACCAGACCGGCGAGCACTCCGCCGACCCGCCGTCCGCCGTCCCGGATGAGCTGGATGCAGGTCACGTCGCCCTCGACGGCGCCCTCGGCGACGTCGAGCGCGGTGACGACACCCCGCAGCGCCAGCCGCTCGGCCAGCGCCGGCGACGTCCCACTGCGGGCGGCGGCTGCGGCGTCCTTGGCCATCGCGGCGCCGCTGAACAGCGCCTCCAGGCAGCCGACGTTGCCGCAGGAGCACATCGGACCGTGCGAGTCGACCTGGATGTGGCCGATGTCGCCGGCACAGCCGTCGGTGCCCCGATAGACCTCGCCGGTGAGGTAGATGCCGCACCCGATGCCGGTGCCGATCTTCACGAAGAGGAAGTCGTCCACCGAGTGGGCGACCCCGCCGTGCCGCTCGCCGATCGCCATGATGTTGACGTCGTTGTCGACCACCGCCGGGCAGCCGTGCTCCCGGCTGAGCAGCTCACGCACCGGGAATCGGTCCCAGCCCGGCATGATCGGCGGTGAGACCGGCACGCCGTCGCGGAAGCTGACCGGGCCGGGTACGCCGATGCCGACGGCGTCCAGGCGCTCGTACGCGCCGTCGACCCGGGCCTTGTGCAGCAGCTCGTTCACTCGTTGCAGGGTCACCTTCGGGCCGCTGCGGATGTCGGCTGCCTCGGCGTAGTGGGCCACCGGTTCGAGGCGGCCGTTGACCACCTCGACGTCCATCGAACTGGCGCCGAGGTCGACGGCGGCGAAGCGCAGCTTCGGGTTCAGCTCGACAAGAGTCGAGCGGCGTCCGCCTCGGGACGCGGCCAGCCCGGCCTCGGCGACATAACCCAACGCCACCAGGCGATCCAGCTCAGCAAGCATGCGCGGACGCGGCATCTGGAGCCGGTCGCCCAGCTCGGCCCGGGACACAGCGCCCTCGTCGCGGAGCAGCCGCAACAGGCGCACGTGCAGGGGGTCGACGGTGCGCACCTGGGCCCCCTCTTCATTGGCAGCGTTCACATCGACGCAATGTCGGTGTGTTGTGTCCCACACAGTAAGAGCGTTCGACGCCGCCTGTCCAGAGCTTCAGCCGTTCCGAGACCAACTTTTGTCCGAAAGAACAAAAGCTACTAGTCGATCAAGGAAAGGATCACGGACCGGCCGCGTCCCCTCGCCAACAGTTCCATCGACGGACATGCAAACGCCCCGCCAGCCGATCCTCGGTGGCGGGGCGATTCGCGCGGGGCCGTCAGCGACGGCCGGCAGAATTTCGCTTCTTGCGGAGCTTGCGGTCGTCGCGCAGCTCGACGTACGGCTCGTCGTCAACGTCGTGACCCGCCTCGATGGCGCGGCCCCGCTCCAACTCGGCGTCGAACTCGGCCCCCAGCAGGATCGCGATGTTGCTCAGCCAGAGCCAGACCAGGAAGATGATCACCCCAGCGAGGGTCCCGTACGTCTTGTCGTACGAACTGAAGTTGCTCACGTAGAAGGCGAACAGGCCGGAGATCACCAACCAGATCACCACGGCCAGCACCCCGCCGGGGCTGACCCAGCGGAAGCCGCCGTGCCGCGCGTTCGGTGAGGCCCAGTAGAGGATCGCGAACATCAGGCTGACCAGGATCAGCAGCACCGGCCACTTCGCGATGTCCCACACCGCGACCGCCGTCGAGCCCAACCCGATCACGTCACCGACCGATTCGGCGAGACGCCCGGTGAAGACCACGATCACCGCGCTGACCAACAGCAACACCCCGACCACCGCGGTCACGCCGAGCCGGATCGGGAGCGTCTTCCAGATCGGCCGCCCCTCCGGCACGTCGTAGATGGTGTTCGAGGCGCGCATGAACGCGCCGATGTAGCCAGAGGCGGACCAGAACGCGGCCAACAGACCGATGATCGCCGCGATGCTGGCCAGGCCGCCGTTCTGCTGGGCGGTATCGATCGCACCCTCGATGATCTTCTGGATGCTGTCGTTCGGCACCGCCTGGTTGACGGTGTCCTTGACGCCCTCGGTAGCACTCTTGCCGAGCAGGCCGAGCAGGGAGATCAGCACCAGCAGGCCGGGGAAGATCGACAGCACCCCGTAGTAGGTCAGTGCCGCCGCCCAGTCGGTCAGGCTGTCGTCCTGGAATTCGCGGACCGTCCGGCGCAACGCCGCCTTCCAGCCGCTGCCGGGCAGGTCGGTGGGGCTGTCCGGCCCCGCGTCAGGCCCGACCGGCGCGTTCGCGGGATCATGCTCCCGCTCCCGCTGGGCGGAAGACTCGTCCGAGGCCATCGCCCCTCCTCTTCGTCGGTGGTGTCACCTCCGGACATGCCCCGTGAACGCGCGCACATAACCCCTACTTGTAGAGCAACCTGCCCATCCGTCGAGAGGCCACGTACAGGCCGACCGCCAGCATCGCCAGCAGGTAGAGCACGTCGAGCACCCAGACCCAGCCACCGCCGCCCAGCGCGACCCCACGGATCAGGTGCACCGACCGGTACAGCGGGGTGACCTCGACCAGCCAGTGCAGCAAAGTCGGGTAGGCCTGCGCCGGCACGAAGGTGCCGGAGAAGAGGAAGAGCGTGAACTGTGCGGAGCCCACCAGGTCGAAATCCTGCCAGCTGCGCATGAAGGTGGAGATCGCCATGCCGAGCGCCCCGAACGCGAACCCGACCAGCACCGCAGCCGGTAGGGCGGCCAACGCGCGGCCGACACTGGTCAGGTCCAGCGCGACCATCACCCCGAGGAACGCCACCGAGTAGGCGCTGCCCCGCAGCATCGCCCAGCCCAACTCGCCCACGGCGATCTCGAACGGCCGTACCGGGGTGGCGATCATCCCGTCGTACAGCTTCATGTACTTCATCTTGCCGAAGAAGTTGAAGGTCGTTTCCGAGAGCGCCCCGGTCATGGCAGAGGAGGCGAGCATCGCCGGAGCCACGAACTCGGCGTACGAGACCAGCCGCCCGTCGGGCAGCGGCAGGTCGCCGACCAGCGCGCCGACGCCCACCCCGATGGAGAGCAGGTAGAGCAGCGGCTCCACGAAGCCGGAGAGCAGCAGCAGCCAGTAGACCGACTTCAGCGCCGCGACGTTGCGCCCGACCACCGACGCCGACCGCCGGGACGCGGCGGAGACATCGACCAGCCGGGGCAGGATCAGCGTGACCACGACACCCTCTCTGCTTGCTCTTCGGGTTGCTCGTCAGACGACGAGCTTGCGACGGAACGCGCGCACCGCCTGCAACCAGCCGGCGACCGCCCAGGCGGCCAGGTAGAGCAGGTGCCCGGCGACCGACCACTGTGCGGCGACGCCGAGGGTGGCCGCGCGGCACAGGTCCACGGCGTGCCACAACGGTGTCGCGTACGCCAGCCAGCGCAGCGCCTCGGGCAACGACTCGACCGGGAAGAACACCCCCGCGAAGAGCGTCATCGGGATGACCGCGAACCGGAACAGCATCGCCAGCCAACTGTCGCTCGACACCGACGCCGCGTACGCGAAGGTCGGCGCGGCGACGGCCAGCACGAGCAGGGCGACCACCGGCAGGGTGGCCACCGCCCACGGCGACCGCAACGCCCCGAACAGCCCGGTGACCAGCAGGAACGCCACAATCGTGGTGAGCACCCGGAACAGCACGAACGCCAGGTGCCCGGCCACGATGTCACCCACCCGAAGCGGCGACGCGCCCTGCGCGAAGTAGGTCCTGACCCACTGGAAGTTGCTGAACACCGGCCAGGTCGAGTCACCGACCGTCACCTGGAGCGCGGTCGAGGCGATCAGCCCGGGGACCAACCAGTCGAGGTAACGCACCCCGCCGACACCCTGGTCGATGTAGGCGCCGACGCCCAGCCCGAACCCGACGACGGTGAGCACCGGCAGCAGGAACGACGAGAACACCCCGGCCCGCCAGGTGCGCCGCAGACCCACCAGGTAGTGCTCGAACACCGCGTACGCCGGCACCCAGGGGAACCGCGCCGCTCCCGTCACACTCACCCCGATCACCCCGCCCACCGCGCCGTCCACCACGACCTGTCTACCCAAGGGGTACGACAGACCGCCGGTCACCCTACGACGACCCCGCCGACGTGTCGCTCGGTTTCGCGCGGCCTGGCCCCCGTCGCCCCGGCCCGCCCGTTGATCGACTCGGTTTTCAGGAAGTCGCGGTGTCAGAGCCGCCCCAATGCCCCGACTTCCTGGAAGCCGAGTGGATCTGGACCGGCATGGCCGCTGGTCGGCTCCGCGAGTCCCCTCGGCAGCCGGTCAGGCCGGTCGGTACGCGCGGATCAGCGCCTGCACGGCGTAACCGAGCAGCAGCACTCCCGCGCCGACGCCGACCACCAGCCCGGCCGAGACCCCCGAGGCGAGGCCGGTGACGAGGCCCGCCGCGGCCACCGGGCACAGCGCGACACCGAGCGGGCGGAGCAGTGGATCCCGCAGGAGCGGGGCGAGCGGAAAGAAGTGCAGACCGACCACCAGGCAGACCAGCACCGGAACGTACTCGGACCAGTTGGCGGCGACCAGCACGGCCGCACCCAGCCCGGCGGCGGCGAACTCGGCCAGGACGATGAGCAGGTACGGGCGGTCGGCGGCCCGGTCCCGAGGGCTGGCGGCCCCCCGCAGTCGGGCGGACAGCACACCGCCCAGCGCGGCGGTGAGCAGTGCGACGAGGCTGCCCACCACGAGCAGGGCCCGCATGATCCACTCGAGTCTCAGGAAATCGGGCTGTCCGCTGCGCCGTATCACCCCGACTTGCAGGAAGCCGAGTGGATCAGTCGACCAGGGTGCGGCCGGTCAGGTGCAGGAAGACATCCTCCAGGCCGCTGCGCCGGACCAGCACGTTCGCCGGCTGAAGCCCCAGCGCGGTGACCTCGGCGACCGCCGCGTCGCCGTCGGGTACGTAGAGCAGGACCCGGTCGGGCAACACCTCGACCCGCTCCCCCAGCCCGTCGAGCTTGCCGGCGAACGGTTCCTGCGACTCGGCGGTGAAGCGCAGCTCGACCACCTCGCGGGTCGAGTGCTGCTCGATCAACGCGCGGGGCGAGCCCTCGGCGACGATCCGGCCGCCGTCCATCACCACCAGCCGGTCACAGAGCTGCTCGGCCTCGTCCATGTAGTGGGTGGTGAGCACCAACGTGACGCCCTGCTGCTTGAGCCGGAACAGCCGCTCCCACACCAGGTGCCGGGCCTGCGGGTCCAGCCCGGTGGTCGGCTCGTCGAGCAGCACGATCTCCGGATCGTTCACCAGCGCTCGGGCGATGGTCAACCGACGCTTCATGCCACCGGACAGCGGCTCGACCTTGCTGTCGGCCCGTTCGGTGAGCTGAACGAAGTCGAGCAGCTCGGCGGCGCGCTCCCGGGCCGCCCGGCGGGAGATGCCGAAGTAGCGGGCGTAGACGGTCAGGTTTTCCCGGACGGTCAGCTCCGGATCGAGATTGTCCAGCTGGGGGCACACCCCGAGGCGCGCCCGGATGGCCGGCCCGTCAGCCACCGGATCCATGTCGAGGATGCGCAGCTCACCCGCGCTGGGTGGGGAGATGCAGCCGACCATCCGCATGGTGGACGACTTGCCCGCACCGTTGGGCCCGAGGAAGCCGAACGCCTCACCCGGGCGAACCTCGACGTCGATGCCGTCCACGGCGGTGAAATCGCCGAACCGCTTCACCAGCCCGCGAGCCTGAATCAGTGGTCGCCCCGAAGTCACCGCCCGACCCTAACCGCCCGGTCCGACACCCCTCCACGCACATATCCGCCGGCGACCGGCCGATCACAGTGACTTCCGTACCACCGACGGCGAAACGCCGATCGATGCCCCACCCGTCAGCCAATCGACGTGTATCGTCCTTCCGTGCCGCCCATCAGCTCGCCCGATGGTTCACAGTCACGTGCCCGACCAGCCAACTCTTCCGTTGACGGGCCCGCAGCGAGCCCCGGCGGGCCACCCCGACCGCGATCTGAAGCCGAGCCGAGCGACCCGAGCGTCGCCGAGCAGGCTACTCGGGACCTGGCCGCCCAGTTCGAGGACGAGAAACCAGGGCGGGTGCTCTCCGGGCCGGCGGGTCTGCTCCTCACCGTGGCGGCGCTGGCGGTCGGCGCTCTCGCCCTGTGGCAGGTGTTCCGCCCCCTGTCGCAGGGCAGCAAGTATTACCTGATCATCTTCCTGGCCGGCGTACTCCCGCTGGTCTTCCTCGCCTACCCGTCCGACCTGCGGCTGCCGGCCCGCCTACGCGCCCGGCGACCACGCGCCGACCGGGCCGAGGCCACCGGGAGCGACAGCGACGGGCGCGTCAGGGCACCCGCGTCGACGCGGCCCACAGTGACCGACTGGGCTCTGAGCGCCCTGGCGGTCGCGGCCTGCCTCTACCCCGTCCTGCCGATCCGGATCGGCAGCGGTGGCGGCGGCTACAACGCGTTCCTCGACCGGCAGGGCCTGCTGGCGGCGACGGATCTGGTGCTGGGCACCGTCCTCTTGCTCCTGCTGCTCGAAGCGTGTCGACGTGCCACCGGTTGGATCCTGCCGGCGGTCTGCCTGCTGTTCCTCGGCTACGGCTACTACGGCGGGTTGTTGCCGCAGTCCTGGCCGGTCGCGCACGCCGGGCTCGACTTCAGTCAGCTGGTCGACGCGTTCTACAACTCCGACAGCGGCTTCTACGGCACGCCGCTCGACGTGGCCGCCTCGTACATCGTGCTGTTCACCATCTACGGCGCGGTGCTGGAGTTGTCCGGGGCCGGGCGGTTCTTCGTCGACTTGTCGGCCGCGGCGTTCCGACGTTCCCGGACCGCCGCCGGGCGGACGGCGGTGGCCTCGGGTTTCCTGCTCGGCACCGTCTCCGGCTCCGGCGCGGCGACGACGGTGAGCATCGGCGCGGTCACCTGGCCGCTGCTGCGCCGCGCCGGCTACCCACCGGAGCGGGCCGGCGGCATGCTGGCCGCGGCCGGGGTGGGCGCGATCCTCTCCCCGCCAACCCTGGGTGCGGCGGCGTTCATCATCGCCGAGTACCTGGGCGTCTCGTACCTCCAGGTGCTGGGCTGGGCAACGGTACCGACGGTGCTCTACTACCTCGGCATCCTGCTCGCCGTGGAGATCGACGCCCGCCGCTCCGGCGTACGCCCGGTGGTGATCGACGTCGGCTCGCCCTGGCGGCTGCTGGCCCGGTTCGGCTACCACTTCGCCTCACTGATCGCCATCATCGTGTTCCTCGCCATCGGTGTGTCCGCGACAAGGGCCGTCGTGTTCGCCATCGTCCTCGCCGTCGTGCTCTCCTATCTGGACCGGGCGCACCGACTCACCCCGGGCCGGCTGGTGACCGCGCTCGTCACCGGCGTACGCGGCGTCCTCGCCGTCACCGCGGTCTGCGCCGCCGCTGGCATCATCACGGCGACCACCACGAAGACCGGCCTCGGGCCGCAGGCGGCGGCGCTGCTGATCGGCGGGGCGCAGGCGGCCACGTCGGACCCGACCCTGGTGCTGGTGCTCACCGCGCTGCTCGCCGCCGTCGCGCTCAGCCTGCTGGGCCTGGCCGTGCCGGTCACCGCGTCGTTCGTGATCGGTTGGGTGATCGTCGGTCCGGCCCTGCTCGACCTGGGCGTCACCGCGCCGGCGGCGGCGATGTTCGTCTTCTACTTCGCGGTGCTGTCCGAGGTGTCCCCACCGACCGCGCTCGCCGCGGTGGCCGCCGCCGCGGTCACCGGCGGCCGGCTGGTGCCGACCATGTGGCAGACCCTGCGGTACGCGCTGCCGGCCTACCTGACCCCGATCGCGTTCGTCATCACGCCGGCCGGGCTCGGCCTGCTCGGCATCGGTGGCGTCCAGCGGATCGCCTTCGCCGCCGGCGTCACAGCGCTCAGCGTGGCGGTGCTCGCCGTCGCCGCCGGTGGCTGGCTGCCCGGTGTGGGCCCGGCCGGCGTACCGGAACGGGTGCTGGGCGCTCTCGCCGGCGTCACATTGCTCTGGCTCGAACCCGTGCCGGTCACTGTCGGCGCGGCGCTGGCCGCCGTGGCGGCGGCGGGCGTGTTCGTCCGACGCGGCGCCGCCGGCCGACCACTGTCCGATCCTGTGGAGGAGAAACTGTGAGACGAATCGACGTACGGCTCGCGGCGGGCCTCAGCGTGCTCGCCCTCGTCGCGGGTTGCGGAGGTCAGCAGGGCGGCGCGGCCACTGACGACACGGCCAGCGAGGTCACCTGCGAGGTGACCAAGGAGACCCGCGTCGGCATCGCCACCGGCAACGCGACAGGCGTCTACTACGTGGTCGGCAACGCCCTGGCCGGGCAGTTGTCCGAGGCGACCGGCGGCAAGCTCACCGGCACCGCCGCCGAGACCGGCGCCTCGGTGCAGAACGTCGAGCAACTGGTCGCTGGCCAGTACGACGTGGCGTTCTCGCTGTTCGACACGGCGGTCAACGCGGTGGAGGGCAAGGGCACCTTCACCGCGCCGCAGCCGGTGCAGGCGCTGACCCGCATCTACGACAACTACACGCAGGTGGTGGTCCGCAACGACGCCGGGATCACCTCGGTGGCCGACATGCGCGGCAAGCGGATCTCCACCGGCTCACCGAAGTCCGGCACCGAGGTGATCGCGAACCGGCTGTTGCAGGCCGCCGGTCTCGACCCGGCCAAGGACATCCGGGCGCAGCGACTGGATCTCACCAAGACTGTCGAGGGGATCAAGGACGGCAGCGTCGACGGCTTCTTCTGGTCCGGTGGTCTGCCCACCGGTGGCCTCACCGACCTGTTCACCACGGCCGGCGACTCGGTGAAGTTCGTCGACATCTCGCCGTTGCTGCCGAAGATGACCGTGCTGAGCCCCGGCTACCAGGAGGGCACGATCGGCCGGGACGTGTACAAGACGGCCAGCGACACCCCGACCATCGTCGTGCCCAACGTGCTGCTGGTCCGCAAGGACCTGGACGCCAACGTGGCCTGCGCGATCACCCGGACGGTGTTCGACAAGCGCGACGCTCTGGCCCAGGCCAACCCGGCGGCCAAGGGGATCACACTGGAAAAGGCCCGCCGGACCCTGCCGGTGCCACTGCACCGCGGCGCCGAAAAGGCGCTGAACGACCTCGGCGCGAACTGACCCGACCGGTCAGCCGTCGGCCGGCGCGGTGGCGGCGCGGGCCACACCGACCAGCCGGTCGGTGTCGGCGAGCACTGCCTCGTCATCGGTCGGAGTGCCGGGGTCGAGTCGGACCGTCCAGGTCAGACCGTCGACCCCGGCCACGCGTCGGGCCGCGACCCGCGCCGCGCCGCCGGGCACCGGCTGGTGCTCGGTGTACGCGACCGAACGGGTCACCCGGGCCCGCACCTGGTGCGGCAGCTCCCCCGGGTCGAGCAGCAGGTACGTCTCGGCCGGACCGTCGGCGACCACGGTGTAGCCGTCGCGCTCGACGACGGGCTCGGCGGGGGTGACTGTCAACTGCCGGCCGGACCAGACCGCCTTGAGGATGGTGTGCCAACCGAGCCGGTGCCCTCGACCGGGCAGCCACAACCCGAGGTTCGTGGCGACCACCACCCCGTCGCCCTCGCCGTTGCCGGCGGCGGCCCAGGCCACCACCCGCTCGTCGGCGGTCAGCGGCGGCCGGTCGGCCGGCGGCAGCTTCGGCTTGCGGCTGAACAGTCCCATCTAGAGGCCTCCCGCAGCCTGCTCGCGCAACGCCCGGGCGTGCTGCTCCAGGGACAGCAGCTCACCGAAGGCGGCGAAGTACTCGTCCTTGTTGTTGACCGGGTTGATCCGCTGGATGCGTGACTTGAGGTCCCGGACCCGGGCGGTCACCGACCCGAACTGCACCCGGGCCATGGTGATCGACACGTAGCGCGGGTCCGGTTCGCCGTCGATCCGCAGTGGTTCGACGGCCAGCTCACCGACCAGCGCCGCTGCCGCCAGGTCCTCGCAGGCGTCGCGGACCGACTCGATCCAGACCGCGCCGCCGGTCGCCGACACGGCACCACCGGCCGCCGCGATGGCCGTACGCACCGCGACGTGCACCGGGTGGCGGTATTCGGTGGCCTCGATCGTGTCGAACATCGGCCCGGCCAGGACCGGTTGCTGGAGGGCGAGTTTGAGCGCCTCCCGCTCGACCATCGACTGCGGGCTGTCCACCGCCGGTTCGGGGCGGGCGGAGGTCGGCCGGGCGGCGGGGGCGGCCTCGCGGGTGCCGGACGGCGCGGTGTTGCCGGCGGCGAGCACCGCCCGCTGCACCGGTTCGATCTCCATGCCGAGGTCCATGGCGAGCTTGCGGACGTACTCCGGGCGCTTCTCCCGGTCCTTCAGGCGCGCGACCAGCGGCGCGGCGTGGCGCATCGCCTCGACCCGGCCGTCGACGGTGTCCAGGTCGAAGCGGCTGATCACGTGCCGCAGCGCGAAGTCGACGAGCGGCTCACGGCGGGCGACCAGGTCACGCACCGCCAGGTCGCCCTTGGCCAGCCGCAGGTCGCACGGGTCCATGTTGTCCGGGCTGACCGCGATGAACGTGCGCCCGACGAAGCGCTGGTCGTCTTCGAAGGCGCGCAGCGCGGCCTTCTGCCCGGCGGCGTCACCGTCGAAGGTAAAGATGATCTCGCCGGCCACCTCGTCGCTGTCGAACAGGAGCCGGCGCAGGACGGAGATGTGGTCCGCGGCGAAGGCGGTGCCGCAGGTCGCCACCGCGGTGGTCACCCCGGCCAGGTGACAGGCCATCACGTCGGTGTAACCCTCGACGATCACCGCCCGACCCTGCTTGGCGATCTCCCGCTTGGCCTGGTCGATGCCGTAGAGCACGTGCGACTTCTTGTAGATCGGCGTCTCGGGCGTGTTCAGGTACTTCGGGCCGTCGTCGTCATCGAAGAGCTTGCGCGCGCCGAAGCCGATCACGTCGCCGGCGAGGTCGCGGATCGGCCAGAGCAGCCGGCGACGGAACCTGTCGATCAGGGTGCCGGAACGGGACTCCCGGGACAGCCCGGCGGTGACCAGCTCCTGGTGGGTGAAGCCCTGCTGGCGCAGGTGCTTGGTGAGCGGGTCCCAACCCTCCGGCGCGAAGCCACAGCCGTAGCGCTCGGCGGCGGCCCGGTCGAAGCCCCGGCGGGCCAGGAACTCCCGTGCCGCCCGCGCGCCGGCGGTGCTCAGTTGCGCGCTGTAGAACTCGACGGCGGCGGCGTGCGCGGCGACCAGGCGCTGCCGCTGACCCTGCTGCGGGCGGGGACGCGGGGTGCCCTTGTCGTCTTCGATGTAGCGCAGTTGGATGCCGGCGCGGCCAGCCAGCCGCTCGACGGACTCCACGAAGCTGAGATGGTCGGCGTCCATCAGGAACTTGATCGCGTCCCCGCCGGCCCCGCAGCCGAAGCAGTACCAGACGTTGCGGGCCGGGGACACGTTGAACGACGGACTCTTCTCGTCGTGGAACGGGCACAGACCCTTGAGGTTGCCGCCGCCAGCGGACTTCAGGGTGACCGTCTCGGAGATCACATCCCCGATCGAGGTGCGTTCCCGGACCAGTGCGATGTCCTCGTCCCGGATCCGCCCAGCCATGCGCCACCCCCTCGCCGTACATCCTGCCCTGCCGGACCGACGACACGCCGGCCGGGGGACGCCGGTGTGGCGGCGGCCGCTGCCGGCTCGGCGGTTCCGGCCCGCCGGCCGGGTCCGCGCGGGGACCATGACCAGATGCGCCGGGTACGCAGCCAAGCCCCCCGCCTGCCGAGATGGCTGGCCGGCCGGGTCGGGCTGCCCGAACAGACCCCGGGTGCGGACGAGGCCGGACACCGCCACGCCACCTGGCTGGAGCTCTTCCTCGACATCATTTTCGTGTACGCGCTGGCGGCGGTGGTGGCTCGGCTGGGTGACGAGCCGAGCCCGTCGCCGACCGACGTACTGGCCGTGATCGGGCTCTTCGTGGTGATTCAGTGGGCCTGGATGGGACAGGTCTACTACGACACCCGGTTCGACCCGGACGACGCGCTGCACCGGGTGCTGGTGCTCGTCGCGCTCGTGGGCGCGGGCGCGATGACCCTCGGGGTCGACGAGGTGCCGGAGAGCGTCCTCCTGCCCATCGGGTACCTGATCGTGCGGGGTGTGCTGCTCCTGCTGTACCTACGCGCCCGTTCCACCAGCCCGATGGCCCGGATGGTGACGACCATCTACCTGGTCGGCTTCGGGTCGGGCTGGTTGATCTGGTTGGTGTCGCTGATCGTGCCCACCGAGCTGCGGCCCGTCCTGTGGATCGTCGCCATGGTGATCGAACTGTCCACGCCCTGGGTCGGGGCGCGTTGGCTCAACCGCTGGCCGGTGGACAACAGGCACCTGCCGGAACGGATCGGGCAGTTCACCATCATCGTGCTGGGTAGCGCGCTGGCCAGCCTGCTCTTCGCCGTGCCGGACCATCCCCCGCCACACATGATCCTCACCGCCGCGTTGGCCTTCCTGATCCCGGCGGCCGTCTGGTGGGTCTACACCACATTCGTCACCACCCGCCTGCTCCAGCGCCGGCTGCGCGGCGGACAGGCGTACAGCTACCTGCACATTCCGCTCGGCGGTGCGCTGCTGCTGCTCGGCTGGTCACTCGGGCAGGTGGTCCGGCTGGTCGACGACGACGCCAACCACCTGCCGCTGGAGTTGCGGCTGCTGCTCGGCGCGTCGATGGTGATCTGGACGCTCTGCGGTCTCGCCCTGTACTGGCTGTGGACCCGGCCGAGCGCCGCCCGGTTCGCGATCGCCGTCTACGGGGTGGTCTCGGTCTCGCTGATCACCGTGACTGTGCACCAACCGAGGCTGATGCTGTCGCTGCTCTCCCTGGCCGTCGTCGGATACGCCGTCCTGGTCAGCCGGCGACTGGCCAAGGCCGGTCAGGCGAACCAGACGCCCGAGGGCTGAGCGGCGCTCAGGCCACAGCGGCCGGCTCGGCGACGCTCGTCTCCTCGGCCGCCACCTGCTGGTTCCAGTCGGCCTTGGTGGAACGCCAGCCCTCGTCGTCCATGCCCCGCCGCCAGTAGCCGGAGATGGAGAGCCGGTCGAGGGGAACGCCCCGCTCACCGCGCAGCAGCCGGCGCAACTCCCGGACGAAGGCGGCCTCGCCGTGCACGAAGGCGTGCACCTGGCCGGCCGGGAACTCCAACGCGCGTACCGCCGCGACCAGCGCCTCACCAACCGGGCGTTCGCCGCGGTGCAGCCAGGTCAACTCGACCGCCCCGGGGCTGAGCAGCTTCTGCTCCTCCGCCGGATCGGCGATCTCCACGAAGACGTGGGCCGGGGCACCCAGCGGGAGGCGCTCCAGCGCGGCGGCAATCGCCGGCAGGGCGCTCTCGTCACCGGCCAGCAGGTGCCAGTCCGCGTCCGGGTTCGGGGCGTACGCGCCGCCGGGGCCGACGAAGTGCACCGGATCGCCGGGACGCAGCGCGGCGGCCCACGGGCCGGCCAACCCCTCGTCGCCGTGGTGCACCACGTCGACGGTCAGCTCCCCGGCCAGCGGATCCCAGCGCCGCACGGTGTACGCGCGCAGCCGGGGCCACTGCTCCCGGGGCAGGTCCCGGCGGATCGCGGCGAGGTCCAACGGCTGCGGGTACGCGACGTTCGGCTGCGGGAACACCACCTTGATGTAGTGGTCGGTGAACTCGCCCACCGGCAGGCCGACCAGTTCGTCCCCACCGAGGACGAGCCGGATCAGGTGCGGGGTGGGCCGCTCGGTGCGCAGCACCCGGGCCGAGGTGACGTTCCTGGGGCGTTCCGTCATGTCAGTTAGGTTAGCCTAAGTTGGCTCGTGCTCGGCCGGGGGTGTCCCCTTGCCGACCAGGCGGGTGTGCCAGGCCACCGCCGCCGGGTCGGTGAGCGAGGCGACCTGGTCGATCACCACCCGCAATCTGGCCCGGTCGTCCGGGGCGGCCCGCCACAGCGGGACGAAGATCGGGTCGAGCCCTTCCGGGGCATTCCGGACCAGCGCGGCGACCAACTCCGCGAGCATCGTCCGCTGCCGCTCGTAGCGGCCCCGGAAGCCGCTGCGACGCATCACGTACCGCAGCGCTATGCCCTTGAGCAGCGCGCACTGCGCCCGTACCAGGCGGGGCACCACCAGGTCGGCGGCGTAGCGGCGGTGCGGGCCCGGACCGAAGCGTTCCTCCGTCGCCGCCACCGCCGCGGACACGAACAGCCCGGTCACGCCGCTGGTGGTGGCCTTCAACGCGACCTGCGCGCGATGGCTGCCGTCGTAGCCGGCGAGCGGGGCGAGCAGCGGACCGGCCAGCAGATCGACGAGCACCTCGGCCAGGTCCGCCTCGGACTCGCCGGAGTAGGCGGCGGCCACGTCGGCGCAGAGCGCGGCCCGCTCGTCGGCGTCCGTGAGCAGCGGGTGCAACGTGACATAACCACCGTGGATGCCGTCCTCCACGTCGTGCACCGAGTACGCGACGTCGTCGGCCCAGTCCATCACCTGGGCCTCCAGGCAACGCCGGTCGCCGGGTGCGCCGGCCCGGATCCAGTCGAAGACAGTTGCGTCGTCGGCGTACACCCCGAACTTGCGCTCCCCCGGCCGGCGCGGCCAGGGGTACTTGCCGATCGCGTCCAGCGACGCCCGGGTCAGGTTCAGCCCGGCGGACGAGCCGTCCGGGGCGAGCACCTTCGCCTCGAGGCGGGTCAACACCCGCAGGGTCTGCGCGTTGCCCTCGAAGCCGCCGCACGGCGTGGCGAGCAGATCCAACGCAGCCTCGCCGTTGTGCCCGAACGGCGGGTGCCCGAGGTCGTGCGCGAGCCCCGCGACGTCCACCACGTCCGGGTCGCAGCCCAGTCGGGAACCCATCTCCCGGGCGATCTGGGCCACCTCCAGCGAGTGGGTCAGCCGCGTACGCAGGAAGTCGTCGGTGCCGGCGGTGTGCACCTGGGTCTTGGTGGCCAGCCGGCGAAACGCCGCCGAGTGCAGCACCCGGGCCCGGTCGCGTTCGTACGGCGACCGGCGATGCCCGGTGTCCTTGGGCGGCTCCTCGACCAACCGGGCGTCCGCCGCCCCCGGCTCACTTCTCACGCAGCCGGCACAGTTCGCGACTGCGGGGCTCGCAAGACCGGCTCACTCCTCGCGCTCACGGAGTACGCAGAACTCGTTGCCCTCCGGGTCGGCCAGCACCGTCCACTCGACGTCGCCCTGACCGATGTCGACGTGCCGGGCGCCCATGTCGACCAGGCGCTCGACCTCAGCCTCCAGATCGGCGGGGCGCAGGTCGAGGTGCAGCCGGTTCTTGCGTTCCTTGCCCTCGGTCACCGGCACGAAGACCAGGCCGGGCAGGCGGTCGGCGGACTGGCGGATCTCCACCTCGTCGGGCTTCTCGGTGACGACCTGATAGCCGAGCGCCTCAGCCCACCAACGGGCCAGTCGGGCCGGATCGCGGGCGTCGACAGTCAGGCTCTCCCAGACACTCGTCATGCAGTCACCTCTTCCCGTTCGACGCGGCGCCCAATCGGCCGTGTACGAGCGAGCCAAGGTTACGCCCGCCACCACTGCCCGACCTGCTCACGACGCATCGATGAATGGCACACAACCACCGATTGGCCCCCAGTTGCCGACCGATCGCCGAGGGTTACGGTCTCGCGGTCGGAAGTCGCCACCGGTAGCGTTCCCAGCGCGGAACGTGACCAGCCGACTGACACGCAGAGCCGACCGGTGAGGGGTAACGCTCGTGGACGCAGACACGGTGATGGGACCGGAGCTACGCGGGCTGCGCCAGCGCCGACCCGACATCGCCGGCACGGTGCTCGCGGGCACCGACGGCCTGCTCATCTCCAGCGACCTACCCAGCACCGACGCCACCCATCTCGCCGCGCTCGCCGCCGCGAGTTTCGGGCTCGGGCACCGGGTGGCCGACACCGTCCGGCATGGTGAGTTCCGGGAGTCGGTCGTGTGCACCACAGCAGGCTGCGTGGTCACCTACCCGGCCGGGCGCAGCGCCCTGCTGACCCTCGTCACCGCGTCGGCGGCGGACGACCTGGAGGCGCTGCACGAGGAGGCGCGGGTGGTGGCCCGTCGGGCAGGGTCGTTCCTGGACATTCGCGGCACGGGCATCGGCGCGACAGCCGTACCGGACGCGCACGCCCCGCTGGCCACGCGTACCCCGATGGCGACCCTGCCGGCGCAGTTGCGCCGCTCGTCCCGACCGACCTGGCGTCGTCCGCCGATCTGAACGCCGACGGCGGCCCGGTGACCGGGCCGCCGCCGGCATGCGTCAACGGCTGTCCGACCCGCCGGTCTCCACGACCGCCCGACCGGCCTCCAGCCGGGCCACCGGCACCCGGAACGGCGAACAGGACACGTAGTCCAGGCCGACCTCGTGGAAGAAGTGCACCGAGTCCGGGTCACCGCCGTGCTCACCGCAGACACCGAGCTTGAGCCCGGGGCGGGCGGCCCGGCCCTCCTCGGCGGCGATCCGCACCAACCGGCCGACACCGTCACGGTCGATCGACTCGAACGGCGAGATGCCGAAGATGCCCAACTCCAGGTAGCGCCAGAAGAACGCGCCCTCGACGTCGTCGCGGGAGAAGCCCCAGCCCATCTGGGTCAGGTCGTTGGTGCCGAAGGAGAAGAACTCGGCGGCCTCAGCGATCTGCCCGGCGGTCAGGGCCGCCCGGGGCACCTCGATCATGGTGCCGATCAGCACCTCGACGCCGCTGTCCCCGACCACCTCGGCAATGATCTTCTCGGCCTCGGCGCGAACCGTCTCCAGCTCCTGCACCGCCCCGACCAGCGGCACCATGATCTCCGGCTTGGCCGCGCCCCCGGCGCGGGCGCAACTGACCGCCGCCTCGGCGATGGCGCGGACCTGCATCGCGAACAGGCCGGGGATGACCAGGCCGAGGCGTACACCCCGCAGCCCGAGCATCGGGTTCTCCTCGTGCATCCGCCGGACGGCGGCGAGCAGCGCCTCCTCCTTGGCCACGTCCTCTCCGCGTTCCTGCGCAACCGCCACGTTGACGGCGAGCTGCTCCAACGGCGGCAGGAACTCGTGCAACGGCGGGTCGATGAGCCGGACGGTGACCGGCAGGCCGTCCATCTCGCGGAAGATCTCCTCGAAGTCGGCCCGCTGCAACGGCAGCAGCGCCGCCAGCGCCGCCTCCCGCTCACCCGGGGCCCGGGCCAGGATCAGCCGCTCGACCAGCTCCCGCCGGTCACCGAGGAACATGTGCTCGGTGCGGCACAACCCGATGCCCTCGGCGCCGAAGCGCCGGGCCCGGGCGGCGTCCGCGCCGGTGTCGGCGTTCGTGCGGACCGCCAGCCGCCGCTTGCCGTCGGCGTGCGTCATGATCCGGTGTACGGCCCGGACCAGCGCGTTGTCGACGTGCTCGGGGTCGAGGCTGCCCTCGAAGTACTGCACGACCTCGGAGGGCATGACCGGCACCTCGCCGAGGTAGACCTTGCCGGTGGTGCCGTCGATGGACACCACATCGCCCTCGGCGACGGTCTGGCCGGCGACAGTGAACCGCTTCGCCGGCACGTTCACCTCGATCTCGTCGGCACCGGAGACGCAGGTCTTGCCCATGCCCCGGGCCACCACCGCGGCGTGGCTGGTCTTGCCGCCGCGCGAGGTCAGGATGCCCTTCGCGGCGATCATGCCGTTCAGGTCGTCCGGGTTGGTCTCCCGGCGCACCAGGATCACCGACTTCCCCTCGGCGGCCAGCTCGACGGCTCGGGCGGAAGTGAAGACCACAGTGCCGGACGCCGCGCCCGGCGACGCGCCGATGCCAGTGGCGACCGGCTGAAACTCGTGGTCGAGCTGGAAGCGCGGGAACATCAGCTGGGCCAGTTGCGCGCCGTTGACCCGGTGCAACGCCTCGTCCAGGTCGATCAGGCCCTCGTCGACGAGCTGCCCGGCGATGACGAACGCGGCGGCGGCGGTGCGCTTGCCGACCCGGGTCTGCAACATCCACAGCTTGCCGCGTTCGATGGTGAACTCGATGTCGCAGAGGTCCTTGTAGTGCTCCTCCAGCCGGGCCATGATGCCGAGCAACTCGTCGTAGGACGCCTTGTCGAGCTGCTCCAACTCCTGCAACGGCACCGTGTTGCGGATGCCGGCGACCACGTCCTCACCCTGGGCGTTGGCCAGATAGTCGCCGTAGATGCCCTGCGCCCCGCTGGCCGGGTCACGGGTGAACGCGACACCGGTGCCGGAGTCGGGCCCGAGGTTGCCGAAGACCATCGTCACCACGTTGACAGCGGTGCCGAGGTCGGTCGGGATCCGCTCCTGGCGACGGTAGAGCACCGCGCGCTCGGCGTTCCACGACTCGAAGACCGCCCGGATGGCCAGGTCGAGCTGTTCACGTGGCTGCTGCGGGAACTCCCGGCCGGTGTGCTTCAAGAAGATCTTCTTGTACGCGTCGACCAGCCCACGCAGGTCGTCGGCGTCCAGATCCAGGTCGTTGTGGGTGCCCTTGGCGTGCTTGGCCTCGTCGAGCGCGTGCTCGAACTCCTCGCCCGGCACCTCGCAGACGGTCTTGCCGAACATCTGGATGAGTCGCCGGTAGGAGTCCCAGGCGAACCGCTCGTTGTTGCCGGCCTGGGCTGCGAGTCCTTCCACGCTCTGGTCGTTGAGACCGACGTTGAGGACGGTCTCCATCATGCCGGGCATGGAGAACTTGGCACCGGAGCGGACAGAGACCAGCAGTGGGTCCTGCGGGTCACCGAGGCGCTTGCCCATCGCGCGCTCCAGCGACTCCAGGTGCGCCTCGATCTGACCGGCGAGCCCGTCCGGCTCCCGTCCCGTCGCGAGGTACGCCTGGCACGCCTCGGTGGTGATGGTGAAGCCGGGCGGAACGGGCAGGCCCAGATTGGTCATCTCGGCGAGGTTTGCCCCCTTGCCGCCCAGCAACTCCTTGAGCTCCTTGTTGCCTTCGGAGAAGTCGTAGACGTACTTGTGATCGACGGTCTCTTGCGCTGCCACCAGAGCCTCCACAACACACGCGCCGGATTGACACTTAACGAAGGTTCAGTTTTCTTCTTCCCCGGGACGGACCGCCGGTAATCCCGGGGTCAACGTCGATCGGTGGGCGAAGGTTAAGCGACCATCGAGTGACCTGGGACCGTTCGGTGACAATTGGCACAGCTATCACGACTATCCGTGTTCGTACCGGTTTTTGGGAACGCTTCCATGCGCACCATCACGCATACGGCCGAGCGTCGTACGCTTAACGGCACGCCGCCGGTGAACCTCACTTTTGCCATAACCGACGCGAATACACCCCCCGGAGTCGCCGCCGTGTCGACCACCCCCTTCCCCGGCCCCACCGCCGTCCCCGCACCGCTCTCGGCGGGGGAACCGGACGCAGCCACACTGGCCCGCACGGCCGAGCAGACAGCAAGCGCGTTGCTCGCCCCGGCGGCCCCCCACCGGCTGGCCGACGTCGTGCCCGCCCCACAGCACGTCCAGCCGGACCCGACCACCGACTGGACCCTCTTAGCCGAAGCCGTCATCGTGTCCAGCGCCGACCCCGCCGCGTTGGCGGTCGCCGAGCAGCTCGCCCAGCTCCTGCGTCCGGCCACCGGCTACCCGCTGCCGGTCACCGACGCCACCACGCCGGAGCCCGCCGGTGGCATCGCGCTGGTGCTCGACGGCAGCGCCGACCTCGGCGCGGAGGGCTACCGCCTCGACATCGCCACCGACGGGGTGAACGTCACCGCCTCCACCGCCGCCGGCCTCTTCCACGGCGCACAGACGCTGCGCCAACTGCTGCCAGCGGCGATCGAGAGCACCACCCCGGTCACCGAACGCTGGGTGCTGCCCGGCGGGACCATCACCGACGCACCCCGGTTCCCCTACCGGGGCGCGATGCTCGACGTCGCGCGGCACTTCTTCGCCGTCGAGGACGTGCTGCGGGTGGTCGACCACCTGGCCCGCTACAAGCTCAACCACCTGCACCTGCACCTCACCGACGACCAGGGCTGGCGCATCACCGTCGACTCCTGGCCGAAGCTGACCAGCATCGGCGGCACGACAGAGGTCGGCGGCGGCCCCGGCGGGCACTACACGAAGGCCGACTACGCGCGGATCGTCTCCTACGCGGCAGCCCGCCACATCACCGTCGTCCCGGAGATCGACCTGCCGGGGCACACCAACTCGGCGCTGGTCGCGTACCCGGAACTGGCACCGGACAAGATCGCACCGCCGCCGTACACCGGCACCGAGGTCGGCTTCAGCTACGTCGACCCGGCCGACGAGCGCACGTACGACTTCGTCGCCGACGTGCTGGGCGAGGTGGCCGCGCTCACCCCCGGCCCCTGGCTGCACGTCGGCGGCGACGAGGCGTTCAAGGTCAAGGGCGAGGTCTACACCGGTTTCGTCGAGCGGGTCCAGCGCATCGTGGCCGACCTCGGCAAGACCGTCGTCGGCTGGCACCAGCTCGCGCCAGCCGCCCACCTCGACGGGCGGGTCCTGCAGTGGTGGGGCACGAACGGCGAAGACCCCACCACCGTCGACGCCGTACGCAGGGGCGCCCGGCTGATCGTCTCCCCCGGCAACCACGCCTACCTGGACATGAAGTACGCCCCGGACACCCCGATCGGGCACGACTGGGCCGGCCTCATCGACGTGCGAAAGGCGTACGACTGGGATCCGGGCACGCACGTCGCCGGCGTACCCACCGAGGCGGTTATCGGTGTGGAGGCCCCGCTCTGGACCGAATCGGTCACCTCGCTGGCCGACATCGAACTGCTGCTCCTGCCTCGCCTCCCGGCCATCGCCGAGTTGGGCTGGTCACCCCGGGCAAGCCACGACTGGGCCGACTTCCGCGACCGCCTGGCCGGCCAAGGCCCGCGCTGGACGACGGCCGGGATCACCTTCCACCGCGCGCCCGAGATCCCCTGGCCCACCGGGCCGGCACTTCCCGCACCGCGCGACGCGAGCCTCGAAACGACGCTCGATCGCTAGACGAGCAGCCGGCGGAACCCTCAATGGCGAGCATCGCCAACGTCACGTGACTCGTGCCGACGTCGGTCCGCCCGGCGATGCGGCGGGCATGGTCCACCACGCCCGCCGCGTCCCGCCCGAACGGCGGATCTCCGGCCAAACTCGGGGCGATCAGCCGGCGGCGAGGTCGGCGATCCGTTCCGGGGCGAGCGTGGAGGTCCAGATCCGTACGTCGTCGACGACACCACCGAGCCGCGAGTGCCGGCTCCCGCTGGTCTCCCCAACGCAGCCGATCAGGGTGGGGCCGGGGGCCATCCAGGGAGTGACCGGGCCGTCGACCTCGCCCTGCGCGACGCCGTCGACGTACAGGCGGACCTTGCCGGCGCCGAGGTCGTAGACACCGGCGAGGTGCGTCCACTTGCCGAGCGCCGGTGGCTGCTGCGACTCCGAGTTGCGCCAGACGGCATCCCTCGCGGGCGAGTCCGGCATTCCGAAGTGCCAGCGATTGACGCCCGGGTGGTAGCCGAGATAAAAGGGGGTATTACCACTGGATATCTGCGACATCACCGTGTGGTGCCCGGTGGCCTTTTCGAGCAGCACCCACGCGGTCAGGGTGAACGAGGCGTCGGTACGCACGAGCGGACCCGGAGCCTCCGCGCAGGAGTTCTCGGCCAACTCCAGGCCCAGGGCCCCGTCGCGACCGAAGCCCCGATCGCGGGCCCAGGCGTACGGGCCGGTGATGGTCAGGTCGCGGCCGTTGCCGGACGTGTCGGTCAGGTAGGTCGGCGTGTCGCTGGCCGGGCCGTCCAGCGGCCACAGACCCTCCAGCTTCACCCCCGGGTTGCCTCCGTGCGCGGCGGCCACCTCGGCGGCGGTGAGGGCTCCCTGCCAGGCCTGCACGCCACTGACCGACCCCACGACGTGGTCCACCGGAATACCCGTGTACCTCGCACAGCCGATGGTGACCGGCCCGTTGGCCTGCCAGGGTGTCGCCAGCCTGGGGGCCGACGAGGCCAGGACACCGTTGACATACAGAGTGATCCGCTGGGCTGTGGCGTCGTAGACGCCAGTCAGATGGGTCCACCTACCCACGTCGGCGGCCATGCCGGCGGGGGATCTCGCCCACGGCGCCGAGGAATCGTCAGCATCGACGTCCATCATCAGGAAGCCCCAGTAGTGGGTGCCGTCCAACACCCGCGTGCCGAGATACCAGCCGCTTTGTCGTTCGCCGTCCTGACCGATGACCGTCTGGTTGCCTAGGCCCTTGTCGTCCACCTTCACCCACGTCGCGATCGTGAATGACTCGTCGGTTCGCACCGCGGGCCCGCTCGTCGTCGCGCACTGTTGCCGGCCGTTCAGTTGGAGTGCGGACGCGACCCGGCCGTGCTGGTCCTCGACCCACGGCACGTCCTCCGGCACCACCGCGTCGGAGGATCGGCCTGTGCTTTCGGCGCCGCTACCGCGCAGTTGCCAGTCGCCGACCAGGCCGGCGGGCAGTTCGGTGGCGGCGCGGGCGATCTGTTCGTCGGAGAGCAGGCCCTGCCAGACGCCGACGTGGTCGATCCCGCCGATCAGGTGGTACAACTCCGAATTCGCACTCCCGAAGCAACCGACAAGGAATTGGCTCGTCGCGTTCCACGGCGTGAACGGAATCTCACCCTCGGACGCGAACTGCCCATTCACGTACAGCCGCATGATCCGCGCCACCGGGTCGACGGTGGCCGCCACATGCTGCCACTGCCCCAGCGGCGTCGACGTCGGCGCGAAGACGCTGACGAAGGGCGACCCGTCGAAGTCGCCGCCGGTCACGACCAACTCCCAACGATCCTGTACGTGGTGGTAGAGCAGGTAGAACGAGGGCCGCGCCGTACCGACCTGAGCGAAAACGGTACGCAGGGAAGACTTGTCGGCCAGGTTCACCCAACCGGAGACGGTGTACTCCGCGTCGGTGCGAACCGTGGGCGCGCTCTTCGCGCAACCCGCACCGTTCATGGCGAGCGCGGCACCCGGCACGCCCTTGCGATCGGCGCCATAGCTGACCCCACTGCCGAGGGTCAGATCGCGTCCCTGTCCCGAGTCGTCGAATCCGTCCCCATCGAGCCTCCAGGTGGCCTGCGGCTGGGCCTGGGTGATCCGTCCGGTGAAGAAGTTGAACGCGGTCCGCGCCGAGTAGTTGCCGGCGTTGTCCTGCGCCCAGACGTAGACGACAGTTCGGCCGACCTCCGGAGTGAAGGTGACGGTCGTCGTGCCGCCGGATGCCTGGAATGCCTGCATCGCATCGGTGCCGATGCCGTAGGCGAACTGCTTGACGCCGGACATGGCGTCAGCGGAGGTGAAGCTGAGCGTCACAGGCGCTCCTGCGACCGGGGTGCCCGAGACACGGGTGACCACTGGCGTTGTGGGAGCGGTGTGGTCGACCCGGAAATAGCAGTATCCCGTCCAACCGGTGGCCTCGCCGTCCACGTCGTCGTAACCCCGCACCCGCCAGTTGTAGGCCCCGTCGACGAGAGCGGGGGCGGTCCATCCACGCTCGACGCCGGAGGTGGTCCATGCCGAGGTGTGGTCAGGGGGGTTGGTCGGACCGTTGATGTCGAACTGCACCTTCACCGAGCCGTCGCCGTCGCTGGCCTTGCCGTAGAGCGTCGGAGTGGGGACGTTGACCCATGGCCCCGGTGACGCCGTGCTGCAGTTGCCTCCGGGCGACGTGCGGATCGCCACCGGAGAGGAAGGCCGGGACTGGTACGTCGCCTTCAATCTGACGTTGGCCGGATCGAACTTGGCCCAGTGTCCACCACTCTCGTTGCCCATCCTGAGGCCGAAGGTTATCGAGGCAGCGCCTGCATTCGCGTGCCGCTGGACGTGGTAGCCGACGTTTCCTCCGTTGAAACTCTGCCAATTGGCCGACTGACCGCAGTTGGCCCCGACGGTCTTGGTCTGCAGCGGCCCTTCATGCAGCCACGTACCGGCCATGCCATTCCAGGTGGGAGTGCTGCTTGCCAATGAGTTCGTCTGCCAGATGCCGAGAGACTCATTACAGTTACCCGTGTGCACCAGGTACGCGTCGACACTCGTCGTATTCACGAGACGCCGGCCCGACATCGCTGAAATATCAAAGTAGAAATGCGACCGCCAGATGTCCCCATGGTCGTCCCAATTTGAGCCGACGCGGGCCACCTCGCGGGGCCAGGAACTACCCGAGGTCCACTGGGTGTTTCCGTTGGAATCATTCACGGGGGCCCACCTGGCCCACTTCATGTCATAGCTCGGGTCGATGAAGACCGGGAACTGCGTTCCGCTCAACACCGCCGGGTCAACGGCCACTGTGAGTGATCCTTTGTCGACACGTACGTCGACCCGAGCCACCGCGGCGGCGTCGGACGGACCACTGACACTGGAGCTGGCCACGGCGCGTTCCCGGCTGGAGTCGAGGGCCCCGGCACTCCGCTTCCCGGCGGAGGGCTCACCAGTCGCCGCTGTCGAGTCCCATGCCATCGCCGGCGGGGCAGCCGCGAACAACCCACCCGGACCGGAGATGGTGACGCGATTGTCGGTCACCGCCACGTCGGCCGATCCGCCGAGGACGAACCGCGTCTCCCGGACTGCCGGATTCTTCGCCGCCACAGCACTCTTGACCACCAGCAGGTGCGAGAAGCCCCCGCGTTCGGCACGCACCACCAGGTCGACGTCCGGATAGACGTTCGGGTAGGTGATCGTGTCGCCGTGGATGACGCCCTGCGGCAGCGCGCTCGGCCACCCGAGCGAGAAGTCCGCGCCAGCGCCGGTCATGGTGGCGAACGGGCCTTGTCCGCCCTGGGAGAAGACCACGTCGGCCGTGGAGGCGACCGGACGGACGCGACCGTCGCCACCGACCACCAACGTCGTATCGATCCCCCGCCAACGACTACCGACCTTCGCCCACTGCGGCTCGGCCCACGACTCCAGGGTGAGTTCACCGGAGGGTTGCGCGAAGACCTTCGTGGTCTCCGAGGCTGCCGCCAGCACTTCGACCGCCGTCTCGCAGGTGCGTGCGAGCGAGATCGCTGCATTCTCGGACGGCGCCATTGCGGCACCGCCGGTGGCGGCTGCGGAACAACGGTCCGATTCGGGGGCAGCGGTGGCTTGACCGCTCTCCCCGACAACCGCTATCGCGCCCACCAAAAGGGTGCCGGCCGTAATATTTGCCAGCCAGGCATGACGAAGTAGAAGCACAGCCGCACCCCCGTAGAGCAGCCCAAGAAGCCTTGCGGCAGACAATACATAGATCCACTGCGTTTAACCATACGCAGTTTCGTCAATAACATTGGGGTCGAATCCAGAGCAGATCGACCATTTTGGTCGGTTGGCAACGATGGCCGGGCTTGGCCGCTGGCGCTCGCGGCAAGCGGCCGCAGCGCGACTCGCTCGAATTCGACCGTTTCCGACGGCGTGGCGCGGGACGCGGCGAAGCCCGTTCCCACAACGGAGCACTGGTGAGTGCGCGCGAATTGGTCGCCGCCGCACCTCGCGTGGCGCAATCCCGCTCTCGCTCGCACCAATGGGAGCAATTCACACATCACAAAGGGCCCGATCACGGCGCCACTGCCCAAGACCGCCCAGCCCACACGGCACCCGGCCCCCGCGCCGACCCGACCCAGGCCCACGAATGACGCAGGCGGGAATGGCCGACCATTTGCACGATGGCTGCCCCGCATGCCCCCTTGATGGGCGATGACGCCCCGCCATGGTCATGCCGTCGGGATGTCCGTGGCACGCGACTTGCAGGATTCGGGATCGATCGCCCCGTTTCGCCTGGCCTGTCCGTATCATCCAGTCCGCAGCGCGCGTTCATCCGATTTGACGGTGCCTGTCGGGTGGCCTGGGCCACCCCGGCGGCGGAATCGGGGGCCGGCCCGGGTCGTTATACCTGGCAGACCACCGCAACAGCCCGGGTCACCGCGGGCCGGCCGCCGGGAACACCCCGCGGGCCACCCCGGTTACACCCCGGAACGGCCGAGCACCACAACGGCCGGGCCCCGCAGGTAGGCGGAATGATCCGCCACCGGCACCCGTTACACCCCGTCCCGACGCCGACCCCTCGCTGCGGGTCGCCGGGCAGACGAACTTTCCCGCACCACCATCCACCACCCCCCTGGTGTCGTGTGGGTATCCCCCGAGGCAGAGGAGCACGCCATCATGCGTACCGATCTGATCCGTAAGACCGCCCTGACCGCCGCCGGCCTCGCCTTCACCGGCGGCGCCATCGCCGGCCCCGTCACCACCGCGTTCGCCGCACCCACCACCAGCAAGCCGGCCACCCAGACGCAGACCGACCGCAAGGGCCACGGCGAGCGGGAGCTCGGTGTGCGCTACGAGGCCCAGCCGAACTTCTACTACTGCGGCCCCGCCGCCGCCCGCAACGCCCTGAGTGTGCAGGGCAAGGACATCAGCGTGGACGCCATGGCCAAGGAGATGGGCACCACCGAGGCCGGCACCAACTCCATCAACGACATCACCCCCGTGCTGAACAAGGAGACCGGCAAGGACGACGCCTACCACTCCGTCGAGATCAGCACCCCCAAGGCCGACGAGAAGCAGACCGACAAGCTTCGCGCCGACGTCGTCAAGACCGTCGACGACGGCCGGGCCGTGGTCGCCAACATCGCCGGCACCACCACCGACACCGACGGTGGTATCCACTCCTTCGAGGGTGGGCACTACATCAGCGTCGTCGGCTACCGCGACAACGGCAACATCGTCAAGATCGCCGACTCCGCCGACCCGAACACCGCCTCGTACGCGGTCACCATCGAGCACCTCGCGGACTGGATCGCCACCCGCGGCTACGCCACCAGCTGAGCACCAGCCAACGCGGAAGGGCCGGACCCCACCACGGGGTCCGGCACTCGACAAGCCGCGCCAACACGTCGGTCACGTACGGCAGGTAGAGCGGGTTGATCAGGCCCAGCGTCGGGATCAGCTGCCAGACGACGAG
>NZ_JBEZEX010000011.1:0-37744 GCF_040649115.1 Micromonospora sp. NPDC049049
TGGTTTCCTCTTCGGAACGGCGGGCTTATGCCCGCCGCCGGGGGGGCGGATGGCGTGTCCCCCGCGGCGGCCCGCCCGGTCCGGGGGCCGGCCGTCGGGGCAGGGGTCAGTTGCTCGCCAGCGCGTCCGCCGCTTCCGGGTCGCAGTCGCGCAGGAACTGGGCACAGCGGGCCGCCTCGTCGGCCTCGCCGATCTCGTCGGCGGCACGGGACAGCACGTAGAGGCAGCGGAGGAAGCCCTGGTTGGGCTCGTGTGACCACGGCACCGGGCCGTGCCCCTTCCAACCACTGCGGCGCAGCTGGTCGAGGCCCCGGTGGTAGCCGGTGCGGGCGTACGCGTACGCCGTCACCACCTGGCCCTGCGCGAACGCCCGCGCCGCGAGCTCCGCCCAGGCCGCGCTGTAGGTCGGGAAGCCGGCCGCCACGTTGGCGTACGCCTCATCGGTGCCGGCCTCGTCGGCGGCGGCCAGGGCGGCGTCGGCCTCGACGTTCGCGGGCAGGCGGGTGGCCGGTGGCTCTGGCAAAAGGTTCTGCATCGCCCCATTCAACCCGCTGGACAGGGCGACACGCGAGCGGGTCGGCCGACGTGTCCCGCTGAACGGCTGAGGAGTTGGTCACGCCTGCGGCCTATGCCGCTGCCTGGTGTTTTCCACTACAAATAATGGTCCGGAGCCTCCCCAGGAACCGGTAATGCAGGAGCCCGGTGGCCACGACCATCGGGCTCCTGTCGGTTCCACCCCCGGCCCGAGGTTTGGCCGGCCCCGGCGGAGGGGCAGGATGGCCCGGTGCCGACCCCACCTCCCGCGGACGTCATCGAGCCGCACCTGCATGCCGGCGAGATCCAGACCCGGGCCGAGTTCGATCAGCAGCTGGCCACCGGTGGGCTGGCCGGGCTGACCGTTCAGGGCCTGCGGCTCGACCTCGCGCCGGTGCCCGACCTGACCGGCGTCGACGTCGCCGGCACCCTCTTCGTCGGTTGCCTGTTCGCGTCCCGGGACGTGGGTGCCGACCTGGTCCGGCGGGGCGCGAACGTGGTGCCGCCGTTCTCCGGGTTGCCGTACCCGACCCAGCCGACGCACCTCTACACCCCGGACGACCTGGCCGCCGGGTTCGCCGAGGGCGGGTTCACCGGGATGTACGACACCCGGGTGTACGACCACTACCGGGCGCACGGCGGCGCGTTGCCGGACGTCAAGGAGGCGCTGGGTCAACGGCTGCACGATCACGGCGTGGACAACGCGCTGGCCGACGCCACCCGGGTCTGGCTGACCGCGTTCGGGCCGCAGTCGGTGGTGGGCATCATGGGCGGGCACGCGGTGCGGCGCGGCAGTCCCGCGTACCGGATGGCGGCCGTGCTGGGTTGGGAGCTGGCGCGGGCCGACCGGCTGGTGGTGACCGGCGGCGGCCCGGGTGTGATGGAGGCCGCGAACCTCGGCGCCTACCTGGCGGACCGGCCGGAGACCGATGTGACGGCCGCGATCGACCTGCTGGCCACCGCCCCCGACTTCACCGACCACCACCGGTACACGGCCACGGCGCTGACGGTCCGGCAGCGGTACGCGGGGGTGCCCCGGCAACGTGGCGACGAGCTGGGCTGGGCGCGTGCGGGTGGTCTGGCCATTCCGACCTGGCTGTACGGGCACGAGCCGGCGAACCTGTTCGCCGGGCGGATCGCGAAGTACTTCTCGAACGCGATCCGGGAGGACACCATTCTGCGCCTCGCCCGGGGCGGCATCGTCTTCGCGCCGGGGCGGGCGGGCACGGTGCAGGAGGTGTTCCAGGCGGCCACCAAGACCTACTACGGCACCGACGGCGCCAGCGGGGCGTACATCTTCCTGGACCGCGCCTACTGGACCGAGGAGTTGCCGGTGGAGGCGCTGTTGCGTCCGCTGCTGGCGGCGTCCCCGTTCGGTGACCTGTCGTCGACGATCCACCTCACCGACGACGTTCGCGAGGCCGTACGCCTGCTGACGACCTGACGGCCTGACGACGACGGCCGACTCCCAGTGCGGGGAGCCGGCCGTCGGGCGGGACGTCGTTACTTGGTCATCGTGGTGCCGGTCGAGCGCAGGTGCTCGCAGGCCTCGACGACCCGGGCGGCCAGACCGGCCTCGGCGGCCTTGCCCCAGGCGCGCGGGTCGTACTGCTTCTTGTTGCCGACCTCGCCGTCGATCTTCAGCACGCCGTCGTAGTTGCGGAGCATGTGGTCCACGACGGGGCGGGTGAAGGCGTACTGGGTGTCGGTGTCGATGTTCATCTTCACCACGCCGTAGTCCAGAGCCTCGCGGATCTCGCTCAGCAGGGAGCCCGAGCCGCCGTGGAAGACCAGGCTGAGCGGCTTGTCCTTGCCGTACTTGGCGCCGACGGCGTCCTGGATCTGCTTGAGGATCTCCGGACGCAGCTTGACGTTGCCCGGCTTGTAGACGCCGTGCACGTTGCCGAAGGTCAGCGCCGCCATGTAGCGGCCCTTCTCGCCGAGGCCGAGCGCCTCGACCATGGCAAGGCCGTCATCGGTGGTGGTGTAGAGCTTGTCGTTGATGGCGTTCTCGACGCCGTCCTCCTCGCCACCGACGACACCGACCTCGATCTCAAGGACGATCTTGGCCTTGGCGGCCTCGTCGAGCAGCTGCGCGGCGATCTCGAGGTTCTCCGCGACCGGCACTGCCGAGCCGTCCCACATGTGCGACTGGTACAGCGGCTCCTCGCCGCGCTTCACCCGCTCCTGCGAGATGCCCATCAGCGGACGCACGAACCCGTCCAGCTTGTCCTTCGGGCAGTGGTCGGTGTGCAGGGCGATGTTCACCGAGTACTTCTTGGCGACCTCGTGCGCGTACGCGGCGAACGCCACCGCGCCGGTGACCATGTCCTTGATCGAGGGACCGGAGAGGTATTCGGCGCCACCGGTGGAGACCTGGATGATGCCGTCGCTCTCCGCGTCGGCGAAGCCCTTGAGCGCCGCGTTCAGCGTCTGGGAGGAGGTCACGTTGATCGCGGGGTACGCGAACCGGCCAGCCTTGGCGCGGTCCAGCATCTCCGCGTAAGCCTCGGGGGAAGCGATGGGCATGTGATGTGCTCCTTACTTACCACTCTCGGCCGTGCTGGCCGCTGTTCTTCATTTGTGCGCCGGACCGCGCTGTCCTCCGCCCGGAAGTATCCCGTAGGTGAGGTGCGCCGGAACAACCGACCCGGTGCTGGTCGTTCACCGGCGGTCCAGGTTGTCCGGCACGATGACGCTGATCAACCAGGTCACCACCGTCATCACGATGGCTCCCCAGAACGCCGGCCAGAATCCGTCCACCTGGAACGGCAGGTCGAGCCCGCGGGCGATCCGGTCGGTGAGCAGGAACAGCAACGCGTTGACCACCAGCGCGAACAGGCCCAGGGTCAGCAGGTAGAACACACAACCGACGACCCGGATCACCGGCTTGAGCACCGCGTTGATCACGCCGAAGATCAGAGCCACCACGATCAGGGTGAGGACGGTGTTGCCACCCGAGCGGCCATGCACGTCGACCCCGGGCACTATCAGCGTGGTAATCCACAACGCGACCGCGGTGATCGCCAGTCTGATGAGGAAGCCCACGGCACCATCCTGGCATCGGGTCGCGTCGCCGAGGGCCGATTCCGCCTACTCGGCTTCCGGGCGGCGCGCCGGCCCAGCCCGTACGGTGGGTGGGAACCGTGCCCCGAGACCCCCGGGAGGGACGATGGGTCAGCCCGACGAGGACTTCACCCCCGGTGACCACCTCGCGCCCGACGAACGCGACCCCGAGGCGGACCCGGCGGACGCGGTCGAGCAGGCCACTGTCGCCGGCCCGACCGACGTTGACGGTGAGCCGCACCGTGGCCTGGAGGTCGACGACTGGGACGCGATGGAGCAGGCCCGGGTGGTCACCGGGGACGAGGACGACTACCGCTGATTCCGCCGCGGGTCGGCTGCCCGTTGCGACAGGGGTGTTCAGCCGTTCGGGTCATTAGACAAATGTCGATCCGAAGGGGTTACCGGAGGGGTCCGGGCGTCCCTAGGTTGGACGAGCGCCACCTGTACCCCCACGGGAGGACCCCCATGTTCAAGCACTCGCTCCGCTGGCTGACCGGCCTCGGCGCCGCAGGCGCGTTGATCGCCGCCTCCGCCACCCCCGCCGTCGCTGCGGCCACAATCGAGCCCTACTTCCAGGACACCACCCTGGCCGTCGGCGCGACGCCGACCACCCGGGCCCTGTTCCTGTACGCCGACGAGCCGACGGTCCTCAAGGATGTCTCCGTGCGGTACGACTATCGCTCCCTGGCCTCCAAGATCACCGTGACCCCCGCCGAAGGCCAGAAGTGCACCGCGCCGGAGCCGGGCATTCTCGTCTGCACGGAGCCCGCCGATGTCACCCTCTACGAGATGCCGCCGCTGGGCAGCGGGATCTACCGCAACGCGGCAAAGCAGGTTCGCATTGCCCTCACCGAGGGTGCGCAGCTCGGTGACTCCGGGGACGTCGCGGTCAGTTACGAGGCCGCCGGCGGCCGGCGCGGCAGCTACACCTCCCGCGTACGGGTCGGCGAGGGGGTCGACCTGGCCGGCGGGCCGTTCACCGACTTCTCCTCGAAGCCGGGTGGAAAGCTGACAGTGCCGCTGGTCGTGGCGAACGCCGGCGACAAGGCCGTCAGCGGATTCGTCGCGGTCTTCGATTTCAGCTACTCGATCCGCGCCAAGGACCGGTTCAGCAACTGCCGCTACGCCGACGACCACCTGGTCTCCTGCCAGTTCGACGAGGACATTCCGGTGGGCACCGGCCTGGCCACCACGCTGAACCTCGAACTCGCCACTGACACCTACGCGCCGACCAACCAGTCCGGCTACGCCCAATTCATGACCGTTGCCGACTTCGAGGACCTGACCCGGGTACGGGCGGCCGTCGGCGCCCGGACGGCCACCCCCGGCAGCGGTCCGAAACTGACTCTGACCGAGGCGCCCGGCAGGATGCGGCAGGCCGCCCAGACCGACGTCGGCCCCGGCAACGACTACACCGGGTGGACCATCAAGGCCACCGGCACGAACGGCACTGACCTCGCGGCGATCGGCGCCACGCTCAAGGGGACGGCCGGCGCCGTCGTCACGGCCACCGTCGGCTTCCGGAACAACGGCCCGGCGACGCTCGACCGAACGAATGCGGACTACGAGGCCGCCACCCATACCGTCGTCGAGTTGCCACCGGGCACCACCGCCGTCGAGATCCCCGACACCTGCCAGTTGCGGCCGGGCACTCGCACGTACCAGTGCGCCTCGGAGATGCTGCTGGTGGCGGGGCAGACCTACACCATGAAGTTCCGGTTACGCATCGACAAGGTCATCGCCAACGCCCGGGGTGCGGTGCGGGTCAACGCACCGTGCGAGTGCCCCCCCGGCGACAGTTTCGAGGACGACATCAAACCGGCCAATGACAAGGCGACCATAGTGGTCAACGCGGCCCAGAGCGGCGGTGGCCACGGTGATGATGACGGTGATGGCGATGGCGGCGGTGGTGGCGGTTCGCTGCCCATTACCGGCACCCCCACCACTGTGATCGCCGGCATCGGCGCCCTGCTGCTCGTCACCGGTGCGGGCTGCTACCTGCTCGCCCGACGCCACGGCGGCCGCTTCACCGCCTGACCCACCCCGACCCGACCGACGCCCCGCCGACCCGTACCGGGCTGGCGGGGCGTCGTCGTGATGTCCTCGTCCGTCAGCGGACGGGGTTGACCTGCTCCGGGTGCTGCGCCACCCACTGCGCCAACCGATCCTCGCGCAGCGCGGCGAGGAACTCCGGGCCCTGCTTCGGATCCAGCGGCAGCAGCGTACGGTCATCCACCGGCTGGCCCACCGGGAGGCTGAGCCCCACCGGGTCGACGCTCTTCAGCTTGGGCAGCACGGCCACCAGCCTGGTCAGTGGCAGGCCGTCGTCGTCGACCGCCAGACCCGTGCCGGGGGCCGACAGCAGTGCGGTGAGCCGCACCGGACTGGTCAGCACGTCCTTGGCGACCGCCGCTCGGATCAACCCGGCGACGTAGCGCTGGGCGTTACGGTCCCGGTCCAACGCACCATCGGGCAGGTACCGCCGTTGCCGCAGCAGGTCCACGGAGGAAGCTCCGTCGAGCCGCTGACAGCCGGCCGGAAAGACCCGGCGGGTGTGCCAGGAACGAACCTCCTTCGGTAGGCAGACCTCCACCCCGTCGACAGCGTCGGTGATCCGGCGCAGCCCGGCGAAGGTCAGCACCGCGCCGGCGTCGACGCGTACCCCGGTCAGGTCGGCGACCACCCGGCGGGTCAGGTCGTAGCCGGCGTCCAGGTCGGGCCGGGGCTCGCCGGCACCGCTCCAGAACGCGCTGTTGAGCTTGTCGATCCCCCGACCGGGGATCGACACCTCCAGGTCGCGCGGCAACGAGATGAGGTACGGCCGGCTCCGGTCCGCCGGGATGTGCACCAGCAGGACGGAGTCCGCCAACCGGTACGGCGGTTCGTCGCCGAAGCCGTCCACCCCGAGCAACAGGACGTTCAGCGCCTCGGACCGCGCGTCAGCCGGTTGCCCGGACATCAACGGATCCGCAGCCGGTCGGTCGGGGCGCAGTTGCGGCACCCCGACTCCGAGCGCGGCGACCAGGGCCAGCGTGACGCCAGCGGCCTGGAACCGCTGGCGGCGGCGACGGCGGACAGCGGCGAGCCGGTCGATCGCGACCCGCAGCGGGCCGGTCGACGGGGTCAACGGTTCGTGCCGGGCGAACGCGGCACGCAGGTCATCCTCGATCATGTTCACGCCTCCACGTACTCGGCCCGGAGCGTGGCCAGGGCCCGGGAGATGGACGAGCGGACGGTCCCGACGGCACAGCCGAGAATGTCGGCGATCTCGACGTCGGGCAGGTCCTCGTAGTAGCGCAGCACCAGCGCGGCCCGCTGCCGACGCGGCAGCCGGGACAACCAGGACCAGACCTGGTCCCGGTCCACGGCGGACTGGGCGTGATCGGTGGGCATCGGCACCGATGCGTCGGGCTCCCCGCGCAGCAGCACCCGGCGCACCCACGAGCCGCGCCGCCAGTCGACGTACTGGTTGGTGAGCATCCGGCGTACGTAACGCTCGGGCGAGTCGGCTCGGGCGACCCGACGCCAGTTGAGCTGGACCCGGACCATGGTCTCCTGGACCAGATCCTGGGCCTGGTGTGGTTCGCCGGTCAGCATCACCGCGTACCGCAGTAGCGGGGCCAGCCGCGTGTCCGCGAACTCCTCGTACGTCACTGCACCTCCCGGGGGCTCCTGCCTCACTTGACGGAAGCGGACCGACCGAACATTGCGGTGACGCCGATCAACCTTTTGGTTCGTCTTGCTCGGCAGGCGGCTTTGAGGGCTGCAGTCAGCCTTAGCAATTCCTTAAGATCCGCAGGCTCCACCTGATCCCCAACTGGAGGAACCCCCTCATGCTCACCCACTCCACCCGGCGTTGGCTCGCCGGACTGGGCGTAGCAGGCGCGTTCGTCGCCGCCTCCGCCAGCCCGGCCGTCGCCGCACCGGCAGCCCCCGCCGCAGCGGTAGACAATCTCGACCTGTACGCCAACAACGTGATCGTCGCGCCTGGAGGCACCGAGAAGTGGGTAACCCTCTTCTCGCTCACCACGGAGCGGCAGCCCGACGACTACACGATCAAGGTGGACCGGAGCAAGATCGACGGTTTCGCCAGCGTCGAGAGCAGCGGCGAGAACTGCACCGAGTCCGGTGCGATCCTGACCTGCGAGGTAGAGGACAAGGACGACGACGGCTCGTACCTGAACCTCGTCTCCCTCGTCGTCCGCGCAAAGGCCGGCGCCAAGCCCGATCAGAAGGGCGAGCTGAACTTCACTGTCACGTCGGACGGCAAGTCCGGATCCGTCTCCTACAGCTCGACTGTGGAGATCGGCGAGGGCGTCGATCTCACCACCAACGAGCTCCTGGAGCTCAAGGGCGCCCCCGGTGCCACGCTGAAGGCCCCGTTCCAGGTGACGAACCGGGGCGAGGCGTCCGCGAAGGACGCGGTTCTCTTCTTCGTCGGCGCGGACGGTCTTCAGCCGTCGAAGCGCTACGAGAACTGCGAGTACACCGAGGGCCCGCTGCACGACTGGGCATTCGCCTGCCGCTTCGACGCGACCATCGGCAAGAACGCCAGCTTCCGCCTCGACGACAGCTTCGGCTTCACGGTGCCCGCCGACAGCTGGGCGCCGAACAGCTTCGGCGGGTTCTCCATCTGGTTCACGCCTGCCGACTGGGACGAGTACAGGTCCGAGGCCGAACTCCCGGCCAAGATCGGGCCGAACGGGACCGAGGGTGAGCTGAAGCTCGAGCCGGTCGTGAACATGCGCTCCGGGCAGACCGACGTCAACCCGTTGGACAACTCGACCTGGGTCGACCTTCAGGTGACCGGCGACCAGCGGGCCGATGTGGCAGCGCGCGGCGCGAAGGTGACCGGCGACGTCGGCGCCACCGTCCCGCTCACTGTCGGCTACGTCAACAACGGGCCGGCGGCCGTCAACTCGGGTGGCAGCGAGTCGCCCTGGATCGGCACCACAGTCACGCTGCCGAAAGGCGTCACCGCCGTCCGCGCTCCGGAGGACTGCTTCAGCTCCGAGGACGACGGGTGGGAGCCGGGCAAGCCCGGCGGGCGGGTCTACCAGTGCTTCATGCTCGGCTCGATCAGGAAGGGCGAGAAGGTCGACTACGAGTTCCAGGTGCGGATCGACCAGGCCGGCGGCCAGACCGGTGAGGTCAAGCTGAGCACCGGGCAGGAAGACAAGCAGATCAAGGACCTGAACCCGGCCAACGACACCGCGCAGATCCTGGTGAACGGCGGCGGAGACGGCGGCCAGGGCGGCGGCGATGACGGTGACGGTGACGGCGGCTCGCTGCCGATCACCGGTCAGTCCACCGGGCTGATCGCCGGCCTCGGCGCGCTGCTGCTCGCCGCGGGCGTCGGCGGCTACCTGGTGGCCAAGCGCCGCCGGACCCGCTTCGTCGCCTGATCCACCCCGCACCACCGGTGCCCCGTCGACCACCACGGTCGGCGGGGCACCGTCGTTGGGCCCTACGGGCGCGGGCGGGTGGTGACGGGCCGGTCCGGCGCGGCCGGGGCCCCGGGCTTCGGTACCCTTTGTGGCCGTGGACACAGCTGAGAAGACCCGCGCTCTCGTGGAGAGCGTCGCCCTGAACCCGCTCGATCCCAAGGATCTGTTGCAGACCTTCGGGCTGATCGGCGTGTGGGTGATCCTCTTCGCCGAGACCGGCCTGCTGGTGGGCTTCTTCTTCCCGGGTGACTCGCTGCTGTTCCTCGCCGGGGTGGCCTCGTCACCGGTGGCGGACGCGATCTTCGGTGACGGCACCCGCCTCTCCCTCGCCGGCCTGCTGATCGGTGGGCCGATCTGCGCGATCCTCGGCGCACAGCTGGGGCACTGGCTCGGCGCGCGGTACGGCCGGCCGATGTTCGAGCGGCCGAACTCCCGGCTCTTCAAGAAGGAGTACGTGGAGAAGGCCGAGTACTACTTCGAGAAGTTCGGCCCGGCGAAGGCCGTCGTGCTGGCGCGCTTCATTCCGATCGTCCGGACGTTCCTCAACCCGGTCGCGGGCGCGCTCGGCATGCCGGCCAAGAAGTTCCTGCTCTGGAACATCGTCGGCGCGGTGCTCTGGGTGGACGGCATCCTGCTGATCGGCTACCTGCTGGCCGAGCAGATCTACCAGGCCATCGGCGACAAGATCGACCACTACATCCTGCCGGTGGTGGCCCTGATCATCGTGATCTCGGTGCTGCCGATCTTCTTCGAGTTCCTGCGCGACCGGCGGGCTCGTAAGCGCGGCGAGGCGGTCGCTGTGGTCGCGGCGGCCAGTGCCGCGGGCGCTGTGGAGGCGGCCCGCGAGGCGTTCGACCACGACCAGCACCAGGACGGCCGTCACCGCCCGGAGCACGGTCAGGACCGTTGAGCGGTACGACGACGGCCGGCCCCCTGGTGAGGGGGTCGGCCGTCGGCATGTCGAACCCGGCCTCCGGTGGTGCGACCGGGGCCGAGCAGGTGTCAACCACCGGTGGCGCCACCCCTGGCTCGCCACCGGACGCCGCCCCGGCTCGGGACGGCATGGTGCCTACGTCAGCGGGCCTTCTTGGTGGCCCGCTTACGCGGCGGGGTCAGCAGGTCGGCGATCGTCGCGATCGCACTCGGGACCAGGCTGTAGTACGCCCAGACACCGCGCTTCTCCCGCTGCAACAAGCCAGCCTCGGTGAGGATGCGCAGGTGGTGACTGACCGTCGGCTGAGAGAGGCCGAGCGGCGCGGTCAGGTCACAGACGCACGCCTCGCCCTCGGGGGCCGACTGGATCAGGCTGAGCAGCCGCAACCGAGCAGGATCAGCAAGGGCCTTGAGGACCCCGGCGAGACGCTCGGCATCGGCACGTTCGATCGGCTCGCCGTTTAGCGGCGAGATCTGAGGCATAGTCATTTCGGCCAACGCAGTTCCCACGTATTCCATCCTTCCACCAGCAGCATCGATCCGCCTGCATATCAGCAGATCCGAATCGGCAGACTTTTACGCCACAAGGCCGAGGTCAGCCAACGTATAGGCCGCCCGGTACGGCAATCCGGCGGCTCGCACCGCGTCGCCGGCGCCTCGATCAACAATAACCACCACACCCACGACTTCCGCCCCGGCCTCGCGAAGAGCCTCGACAGCTGTCAAAACACTTCCGCCAGTCGTGGATGTGTCCTCCACCGCCAACACACGGCGGCCAGCCACCTCCGGTCCCTCGATCCGCCGCTGAAGACCGTGGGCCTTGCCCGCCTTGCGCACCACAAAGGCGTCCAGGGCCCGGCCGGTCGGAGCGGCGGCGTGCAGCATCGAGAGCGCGACTGGATCCGCGCCCAGGGTGAGGCCCCCAACGGCGTCGAACTCCCAGTCGGCGGTGAGGTCGAGCAACACCCGGCCGACCAGAGGAGCGGCCCGGTGATGGAGCGTGACGCGCCGCAGATCCACGTACCAGTCTGCCTCGCGCCCCGACGAGAGCACGACCCGGCCGTGGACCACAGCCAGGTCGGTAATGAATTTACGCAGGTCGTCGTGGTCCCCCATGGCGATAGAGGTTACTGCGCAACTCTGAACGCCGCGTGTGGGGTCCACCCTGATCAGCCCCGAGGGGAACCGATGACTGGCGATGCTCGACTACGCTCAGCAACTGGCCCGACAGCGGCGCGCCAACGCCGTCCCACCACTCGCTCGGGGTCGGCGGGCCGGTCGAGGCTCAGCGCTCGTCGCGACCGATCCGGCCGCGGGTGTCCCGCGCGACCGCCTGGAGCAGCCGCCGCGGCGCGTGTCGCATACCTGCCACGACCACCTTGTACTTCCACGCCGGGATGCTGACCATCTTGCCTTTGCGCAGGTCACGCAAGGCTTCGTCCACCACATCCTCGGCCCGCAGCCACAGCCACTCCGGCGTCTTGGACATGTTGATGCCGGCCCGCTGATGGAATTCGGTGCGGGTGTAGCCGGGGCAGAGGGCCATCACCTGAACGCCGAACGGCAGCGCTGACTGGCCGACGGACTCACTGAAGTTGGTGACCCACGCCTTGCTGGCGGAGTATGTGGACCCGGGCATCGCCGTCCCGAACCCGGCGACCGAAGAGACATTTATCACTGCCCCATTTCGCCGTTCGGTCATCGGTCGGAGCGCCGCCAGGGTCAACCGCATGACCGCGTGCACGTTGAGTCGCAACAGTCGCGCCTCGTCCTCCGCCGTGGAGCGCAGGAACGGTTTGTTCAGGCTGATCCCCGCATTGTTGACCAGCAGGTGCACCGGGCTGCCGTCGGCGAGCCGCTGCTCCACGATGGCGCAGCCGTCGTCGGTGGACAGGTCCGCGGAGATCGTCTCCACCTCGCGTCCGGACGTGGACCCCAGCTCGGTGGCCAGCTCGGTCAGCCGCGCCGCGTCGCGGGCAACGAGCACCAGGTGCCAGCCGTCGGCGGCCAGGCGTCGCGTGAACGCCGCGCCGATGCCGGCGGTGGCCCCGGTGATCAGGGCTCGGCGCTCGGCAGTCGTGGGGTCGAGCGTCACGGAGTGGTCCTCACCTGGGCGGGTACGGGGGCGTATGCGGCGCCGACGGGGGCTGGGGCAGGACGGGCGGGAACATGGGCGGTGCGGTTGGCGCCGTCGAGCGGTGGCGGCCGAACCAGCTGTTCGCCGCCGGCAGCGCCAGCAGCGTAGCTACTACAAGGTAACCGAGCGCCTGTGCGACGGAAAGCCCGGCATTGAGCGGGATCCACCAGGACGGGTACGCGTCGCCGACCAGGCCCAGCAACTCGGCGAGGGACTGGTCGCCCGAGCCCATTCGCAGTGGCGCGGCCCGTTCGCCGACGACCACCACCACACTGCAACAGGCGGCGAGCAGACCGAGCCCGCTGACCACCCAGGTCGCCACCCGGACGCCGTTGCGACCGGCCAGCAGACCGAGGGCCAGGCCGGCGAGCAGCAGCGCGGACAGCACCGCCACCACCGCCGTCAGCACGGCCGACGCGCGGAGCAGAGCCACCACGCCGTCGATCTGCTCCGTGCTCGCCGAGGTGTCGCGGGCGGCGGAGCGGAACCCGTCGACCGTCCCGCCCAGCACCACCAGGGAGACCACCGCGTACGCGAGCGCGGCGACCGCCATCACCAACAGCACCGTCGCGGCCGACAGGGCGGCGGCGGGCCGGCGGGCCGGTGCCGATTCCGGGTACGACACGACGAATCCCTCCGGTAGGCGTCGGGTTGCAACCTACTCGGAGGGATCGTCGGCGTCGTGCTTATCGAGCCGTCAGTTACTCGGCGGCGGGGTTGACCCGGGCCGATCCGTGGGCGGCGTGTCGTCCGGGCGGTCCGCGGCCGGTGGCGGCGGGTAGCTCGGCTCCCCACTCGACGGATAACCCGGCTCACCGGATGCCTGCGGGTAACCGGGCTGACCCGGCGCCTGCGGGTAACCGGGCTGACCCGGCGCCTGCGGGTGGCCCGGGTAGCTGGCGCCCGGGGTGGGCGGCTCCCAGCCCGCGGTGGGCTTGCGGAAGAACGGGTTCGCCTTCGGCAGCGCCAGCAGGACCAGCGCCGTGATCAGCGCGATCAGGCTGAGCACACCCAGCAGGAGGCTGACCGGGGTCACCCAGGAGGGCAGAGCCTCCTCAAGGCGGCGCTGGATCTCCTCCGGGCTCGGCGCGTCGCCGGTGGTCCCGCCACCGGTGTTGAAACCGCCGGCCGCGTTACTGAGCAGACCACCGCCCACGCAGCAGACCATGATGCCGCCGACGATCCAGGTGGTGATCCGGGCGCCGTTGCGGCCCTGGTTGTTGAACAGGGCCAGCACACCCAGCACGACCGCGAGCAGCAGCAGGACGATGCTCCCGCCGATGCCGATGACGGCGAAGACGTCGGCCACCTGGTCACCGTCGGTGGCGCTGCCCGCGTACGCCTCGCGGAGCGCGTCCCGCGTCTTGCTGAAGGTGCTGAGCGTGATGATCAGACTGATTACCTGGAGCGCCAGGAACAGGAAGAGCAGGTAACTGGAAATCGACACAATGGATGGCCGCTGACGGGCCGGCGTGCTCTGGGAATCGACCACGATTCTCCTTCCCTAGATCGCGCCCACACCGTATCGACAACCGGCCAGTTCGGCATGCCGTGACAAGCCCGGCGCGTCCGCCCGGGCCGGCTCGGCGGGCCTCAGGCCCGGGGCGGGCGGATCGTCAGGTCGGCGGGGTCGAGCAGGTCACCGCGGGCGACCCGCCAGCCCTCTTCGCCGTACGCCTCGAAGGACAGCCGCGCGGTGCCACCGGACTGGTAGTCGTGGTAGCGCATCGTCCCGGTCGACGGCAACTCGGTCTCGCCGGTCGCGGTGTAACGCGCCTGCCCGGTCTCGGCCCAGGTGTAGCGCCGCCTGCCGAGTTCGATGGTCGGGGCGCCCGGAGTGACGGTGGCGCCCGGCTCCGGGGTCCAGAAGACCAGCTCGAGTTCGGGGCCGTCCTCCACGGAGAGCCGGTGGCGGGTGCCAGAGTCGTCGTCGAGGAGGTGCTGCACCCAACTCCAGTCGCCCTCGACCAGGCGGATCGTGGCACTCACCGCGTACTCCCGCTCGCGGATCCGCACGCTGTCACCCGGAGCCAGCCGGCGGAGCGGGCCACCGTGCGGCGGCTCCGCCGGCTGGCCGGGAGGCCGGCCCGTCGGCCGTCGGCGGGCCCGCACGACGACCACGACCACGACCACCGCTAGTACGGCAACAGCCGCCACCAGGCACGTCACCAGCGCGTCCACGCGACCACCTCCCCAGGTACGTCGGCGCAGACGGTAACAACCGTCGGCACCCGGAAGAGCCGTGCTGTGGCCGACAGCTCAGCTAACGATTGTGGTCGGGTGCGTCCTCCGGAGGCGGCACCGGCGGTCCCGTCGGCCCTGGTGAGGTGCCCGGTGCTCCCGGCGTCAGGTGCGCGGCCGGGTCGGGGCAGATCAGGTAGCCGGGTGGGAGCGGCTGGTTCGGCGGCAGGAAGCCCGGCACGAGCGGAGCTGTCGGGTATCCGTAACCGGTCGGGGCGTAAGTGGGGACGGGCATCATCCGGGCTGGCCCGGGAAGCGCCTCGTTCGCGGTACGCGGCACGAACCAGCGGTTCGCCGGCGGCAGCGCCAGCAGCAGGGTCACGGCTGCGGAGAGGACCAGAACGGTGAGCACACCCAGCCCTGCCGCGGGGATGAGCAGGTCCTCCCAGGGATCGGTGCCGGCGTAGAGCGTGTCGTAGAACGTCGAGGTCTCCCACTCTTCGTCCCAGTCCGGTGGCGGCTCGTCGCCGATCGCCGGCATGGTCAGCAGCGGCACGAGAAGACTTCCGGAGCAGCACTGCCCGAAGCAGATCAGCAACTGCGCTCCGCTGGCCACGAAGACCAGGATCCGCGCGACGTTGGCGCCCCGCCAGACCGGGACGGCGGTGGCCGCGAACCAGACCGCGAGCAACACCGCCGGCACGCCGAGGATCAGCGTCATCACGACGTTGCCCTGCCGCTCGCCGGCCACCTCGTCCGGGTCGGCGTCCGGCACCAGTCGTACCGCGCGGTCGATCTGGCCATCGAAGCGCACCGCCTCGGCCACCGTCAGCGCGGTCAGGCCGAGCAGCACCAGCACCACGGCCAGTTGCAGCCAGAAGGCGATGGTCACGGTGGCCGGGCGGGGCGGACGCGGCGCGGTGGCGGGCGGGCTCATGGCTCGCAACGTACGGTGCGTCGTCAGCAACCGGCAGAACCGATCGGGCAGCGCCGACCGGCGAATGGATCATGCTGCGGCGAGCCGCCGACTGGCGTAGGTGCCGAGGGTTTCCCGGTCCATCACGCAGCCGACGAAGGTGGTCAACTCGCTCGGATCGTCCCGCAGCGACGTCCACGTCGCTCGGGCCGTCTCCGGGTCGACCCGCTCCAGCAGCGTGGCCGCGTACGCCCGGCCGGCGGGTGTGCCGTCGACCAGCACCCGGTCGAGCTGGCGGCGTACCTCATCGGGGTGGTCGCTGAGGGCGGCCTCGACCCGGTGGTACGCCTCGGTCACCGGCAACAGGGTGCCCGCGATCCCCACCCCACCAAAGGCGAGCGTCTCAGCGGTCACCAACTCGTCGACGGCGGCGCTCAATTCGCGCTCCCAAGCCTTCCGCATTCCAAACATGCCTCCACCCTTTCCCCGTCCGGCCCCACTCCACCCCGTTGATCACGAGGTTTGCGCCATGAGCGGACACTCTCCTGACACGGCCGCCTTGTTCGGGCGCCAGGTGGTGCGGGTCAGTAGCCGCGCCACTCGGTGCGGGCGTAGTCGAGGACCCTCGGTTGGAGGAGGGTGCTGGGGGGCACGTCCAGGCGGGCGCGGTCGGCGGGAAAGGCCGCCGCCGCCCGCAGCACGCCCGGGTCGAGGAAACGCAGCCGGGGCGCGTCGGCCGGCAGTTCCAGCACCGGCGGGGCGGTTCCCGCCGTGGCGAGCAGGAAACCCCAGTCGCCGAAGGACGGCACATCGACGTGGTACGGCACTGTGGCGAAGCCCGCTTCCCGCACCGACGCGTCGATCGACCAGTAGGAGCGGGGCGCGAAGTACGGCGAGCCGGACTGCACCACCAGCCGTCCCCGCTCGGCGAGCACCGACCTGATCAGCGCGTAGAACTCGACGGTGTAGAGCTTGGCCGTGGCCGTCTCGTCCGGATCGGGCAGGTCGGCGACCACCACGTCGAAGCGCTCGGCGGCGGTACGCAGCCAGCCGAACGCGTCAGTGTTCACCACCCGTACGCGGGGGTCGTCGAGCGAGCCGCCGTTGAGCGCCCGCAGCTGCGGCACGGTGCTGGCCAGCGCAACCACCGCCGGGTCGAGGTCGACAACTGTCACCCGGCGGACGTCCGGGTACCGCAGGATCTCCCGGACGGCGAGGCCGTCGCCGGCACCGAGAACCAGTACGTCGCCGCGTGGACCTCGCATCGCCGGATGCACCAGCGCCTCGTGGTAGCGGTACTCGTCCACCGAGCTGAACTGAAGATCACCGTTGAGGAACAGCCGGAGGTCGGTGTCGGCGTGGCCGACCTCCCGCACCGACCTGGTCAGCACGATCTCCTGGTAACGGGAGCGTTCGGCGTACACGACGGGGTCCCGGTAGAGCTGCTGCCGGGCGGTCACCTCGAAGTCGGCGGCGGTCACCCAGGCGTACCCCAGGCAGAGCGCGACCACGACGGAGCCGGCGCCGAGGACGAGCCGGGCGCGGCGGCTCAGCTCCCTCCGGAACACAGTGCAGACCAGGGCGAGACCGGCCACCGCGTTCACCGCGCCGACCACCAGGGCACCCTTGAGCTGGCCGAAGACGGGGATCAACAGGAACGGGAAGGCGAGCCCGCCGAGCAGCGCGCCGACGTAGTCGGCGGCGAACAGGTCGGCCACCGCACTGCCGGCGGCCTGCTCGCGGATGCGCTGCAACATCACCATCAGCAGCGGAATCTCCGCGCCGATCAGCAGGCCCAGCACGAAGGCGGTGGCGACCAGCGCCGGGCCGTACAGGTCGAGCCAGGCGAAGGCGGCGTAGAGGCCGAGCACTGACAGGCCACCGAGCAGGGCCAGGGTCAGTTCGATCACCGCGAACGCTGCGGCGGCCCGGGGCTGCAACGGCTTCGCAACCAGTGCGCCGACGCCCATCGCGAAGACCATCACGCCGAGCACGATCGACGCCTGCCCGACGGTGTCGCCGATCAGGTAGCTGCCGAGCGCGACAAGGGCCAGCTCGTAGACCAGGCCGCAGGCGGCGCAGACGAAGACCGCGACCAGCACCGCCGCGCGGGCCAGCCGCCAGTGCGGCCGGGCCTCGGTGACGAGGTTCTGCACGGAGGGCTCCAGGTGATGGGGTCAGGCGTCGGGCTACTTGCCGGTGCCGGGGCCGCCGCCCCGAACGCTGTTACCGCGTCCCCAACCCCAGTACGACCCGACGGTCGAGTGGTAGCGGGGGTGAGCGGTGTCCATGTCTTCGAGCAGGATCACCGAGCCTGCCGCGATCGGCAGGATCACCACCGAGTCGTCGTCGTAGCGCAGGTAGACGCCGCTGCCGTCGGCGTACCGGTCGGACGGATTCCATGCGTCGGTCAGTTCCTTGGCCACAGCGGTCGGTGACTTGGACGAGGTGTACGCGATCGCTTCCCGCCCGATGTCCCGGCTGGCCGCTCGCGAATACCTGTCCTGCACGTAGGCGCGCGGGGAAAAGGTGCCGTTGACGAGGGCGAAGCCCGCGACCAGCGCGCCGACCACGGCCGCTGCCACGCCCACCACGAACCAGCGTCGGTACGTCATCGCAGTGCCACCACCGTCTCGGTCAGGACCAGCTCGTTGGTCTGGGGGTACGCGTGCCAGGTACGCCAGCCGACCGTCCCGTGCGGCAGGTCGGTGCGCACGGCCAGCGCGGTCACCGCGTCCGGGTCGCCGGGAAAGACTCCGACCAGGGCGTACGGGTCGTCGGCCAGGTCGGCGCGGAGCCTGGCGATCCGGGTGTGCAACTCACCGTCGGCGGGGCGCAGCACGGCGGCGGTGAAGCGGTAGCCGCCCGCTTCGTCGTGCAGGGCGTCGGGCAGGTGCGGCGGCCGGCCCGGCAGGCAGGCGACCGTCTCGGTGAGTTCGGCCGCATCGCCGGGTTCGGCCAGCACGACCTGGTGGGACGCACCGAGCAGGCGCAGCCGTAGCCGGACGTCCCCGGGCAGCGTGACGTCGCGGACGTGCAGCGCAGGACGCTCCGGGCCGCCGAGTAACAGGCTCAGGTCGGCGGCGCAGGTGTCGACGTACGGGGTGTGGAGGCTCACCAGCACCTCAGCTGGCCTCCGGCCCGGCCTGCGGGTAGACCATCACGTCGGCGCGGTGCAACTGCTCGCCCCGGGCGACCTCCCAGCCGGCCTGGCCGTACGCCTCGAAGGAGAGCCGTTCGCCGCCCTGGGCCCGGTAGTCGTGGTATCGAAGGGTGCCACTGGGGTCGAGGCCGGTGCTGCCGGTGGCCGTGAAGCGGGCCTGACCGGACTCCTCCAGGGCGTAGCGGCGGCCAGCGAAGTCGAGGGCGGACGCACCCGGGGTGATCGTGGCGGCCGGCTCGACGGCCCAGAGCACCAGCTCCAGGTCGGGGTCCTCCTCCACGGAGAGCCAGCGCTTGTCGCCCTCGGCGGTGTCCAGCAGGTGCTCGGCCCAGCTCCAGCCGCCCTCATTCAGATGCACCGAGCCCCGGACCGCGTACGACACCCGGCGGATCTCGACGATGTCGCCGGGCTTGAGCCTGCGCGGGTCGCCGCGGAGCGCGTCGCTGTCGGTGTCCCGGAACGGGTCCGCGGGTGCCGCCGGCCGGGCGGCCTTACGGCCCTTGCGCACCGCCACCACCGCAACCACGACCCCGGCGACTCCGATCAGACACCCCAACGTCGTCACCAGGTACGCCACGGGACCGTTCATGCCGACCACCTCCCCAAGTGCGTCGGCGGGAACGGTAACAACCCCGCGCACCTGGAGAAACTCATCATTGTCTGGTGATCTGGCAGCTACGGAGCGTCCTGGTGGGGTGCCGTCCGGGGGCGGAGAACGGGTCGGGCCGACCCCGCCTGCGAGGCGGGATCGGCCCGGGTGCGACGGATCAGGCGGCGGTGACGGTCAACCCTTCCTTCGCGTCGGCCAGGTCGACCTTGACGGTGTCGCCGTCTCGGATCGTCCCGGAGAGCAGGGCCCTGGCGAGTTGGTCTCCGATCGCGGTCTGGACCAGACGACGGAGGGGCCGCGCACCGTAGATCGGGTCGTAGCCGTGCTCGGCCAGCCAGTCCCGGGCGGCATCGGTGATCTCCAGACCCAGCCGGCGATCGGCCAACCGCCGCCGCATCCGCTGCAACTGGATGTCGACGATGGAGCGCAGGTCGTCCCCCCGCAGCGAGGCGAAGACCACCATGTCGTCCAGCCGGTTGAGGAACTCCGGCTTGAAGTGCGACCGGACCACGGCCAGCACGCCCTCGCGGCGCTGCTCGTCGGCGAGCGTCAGGTCGCTGATCACCGACGACCCGAGGTTGGACGTGAGGATCAGGATCGCGTTACGGAAGTCCACTGTGCGGCCCTGGCCGTCGGTGAGCCGGCCGTCGTCGAGCACCTGGAGCAGCACGTCGAAGACGTCCGGGTGAGCCTTCTCCACCTCGTCCAGCAGCACCACGGAGTACGGGCGTCGCCGCACCGCCTCGGTGAGCTGACCGCCCTCGTTGTAACCGACGTAGCCGGGTGGGGCACCGACCAGGCGGGCTACCGAGTGCTTCTCGCCGTACTCGCTCATGTCGATGCGGACCATGGCCCGCTCGTCGTCGAAGAGGAACTCGGCGAGGGCCTTGGCCAGCTCGGTCTTGCCGACGCCGGTGGGGCCGAGGAAGAGGAAGCTGCCGGTCGGGCGGTCCGGGTCGGCGATACCGGCCCGGGCACGGCGTACCGCGTCGGAGACAGCGCCGACCGCCTCGGTCTGGCCGACCACCCGGCCGCCCAGCGACTCCTCCATCCGCAGCAGCTTGGCCGTCTCACCCTCCAGCAGGCGACCGGCGGGGATGCCGGTCCAGGAGGCGACCACGGCGGCGATGTCGTCCGCGCCGACCTCCTCCTTCAGCATCGCGCCGTCGGCCTGGAGCTGAGCCAGCTCCTCCTCGGCCTGCTTCAGCTCGACCTTCAGGGCGGGAATCCGGCCGTAGCGCAGCTCGGCGGCGCGTTCCAGCTCGCCGTCGCGCTCGGCCCGCTCGGCCTCACCGCCGAGGCGTTCCAGCTCCTCCTTCGCCGTGGAGAGTTTGGTGATGTGGCTCTTCTCCGTCTGCCAGCGCTCGGAGAGCACTGTGAGCTGCTCGCGCTTGTCGGCCAACTCCTTGCGGAGCCGCTCCAACCGCTCGGCCGAGGCGGCGTCCGGCTCCTTGGCCAGGGCCATCTCCTCGATCTCCAACCGGCGGACGGCCCGCTCGATCTCGTCCACCTCGACCGGACGCGAGTCGATCTCCATCCGGAGCCGGGACGCGGACTCGTCGACCAGGTCGATCGCCTTGTCCGGCAGGAACCGGTCGGTGATGTAACGGTCGGACAGCGTCGCGGCGGCCACCAGCGCGGCGTCGGTGATCCGTACGCCGTGGTGCACCTCGTAGCGCTCCTTGAGCCCACGCAGGATGCCGATGGTGTCCTCGATGGTCGGCTCACCGACCAGCACCGGCTGGAAACGGCGCTCCAGCGCCGGGTCCTTCTCGATGTGTTCGCGGTACTCGTCGAGCGTGGTGGCACCGACCATCCGCAGCTCACCACGGGCCAGCATCGGCTTGAGCATGTTGCCGGCGTCCATCGAGCCCTCGCCCTTGCCGGCGCCGACGACGGTGTGCAGTTCGTCGAGGAACGTGATGACCTGCCCGTTGGAGTTCTTGATCTCCTCCAGGACGGACTTCAGTCGCTCCTCGAACTGGCCACGGTACTGCGCGCCGGCGACCATCGCGCCGAGGTCCAGCGAGATCAGCTTCTTGTCGCGGAGTGATTCGGGCACGTCGCCGGTGACGATCCGCTGGGCCAGGCCCTCGACGATCGCGGTCTTGCCGACGCCGGGCTCGCCGATCAGCACCGGGTTGTTCTTGGTACGCCGGGACAGCACCTGGATGACCCGACGGATCTCGGAGTCCCGGCCGATGACCGGGTCGATCTTGCCGTCGCGGGCGCTGGCGGTGAGGTCGACGCCGTACTTGGTCAGGGCCTGGTAGGTCTGCTCCGGGTCGGCGGTGGTGACCCGACGGTCCCCACCGCGCACGGTCGGGAAGGCGGCTACCAGGGCCTCCTCGGTGGCGCCGACGTTCTTCAGCGCGCCGGACACCGCCCCGCCCACCCGGGCCAGGCCGGCGAGCAGGTGCTCGGTGGACGTGTACTCGTCGCCCAGCGGCCGGGCGATCTGCTCGGCGGCGCCGATGGCGTTCACGAACTCCCGAGCCAACGTCGGCTCGGCGATGCTGGAGCCGCGGGCGGCCGGCAGGTTGTCGACCGCGCGCTGGGCGGCCTGGCGCAGCTCGGTCGGGTCGGCCCCGACGGCGCGCAGCAGACCGGTGGCGGTCGAGCCGTCGGTGTCCAGGAGTGACAGGAGCAGGTGCCAGGGCTCCACCGTGGCGTGGCCACGCTGGTTGGCCAGTGCCACAGCGCCCGTGATGGTTTCGCGGCTCTTGGTGGTGAGTCTTTCGGTGTTCATGGGCTCCCCCGGATCGGCGTTGTCCACTGGGTTGGACACAACCAGAGTTGAGCGTATTCCGCTCAACCTTAGCGCGTGACGCCCATCACTCCCGGCGTCGCCACCGCCAGTCGAACTCCCCGGCCGCCGGGGCCGGGCCGGGCAGCGGGCCCTCGTCCGGCACCGACGACAGGCCCGCCACGAGGACCGCGAGCTGGCGACGGCGCAGCTGGCGGGTCCGTCCCGGATCGGGTACGCGGACCGCGGCGCACGCCTCCAACAACAACCCGAGATCGTGGACGACCGCGTCGGGGCGCAGCCGCCCGCTCGCGTGGGCCCGGTCGACCAGGGCGGCGGCCAACTCACCGGCGCGCACCGCGTCCCGACCCATCTCCTCGGTCGGAGCGAAGGTGCCGGCCAGGTGAACGGTGAGCGAGTGCACGTCGGCGTCGACCACCCGGGCCAGGAAACCGGTGAACGCGGCCCAGTCGTCCGCCTCGGCGAGGGCGGCCTCGGCCTCCGTGACGTACCGGCGCAGCCCGTCGTGGCAGAGCTGGCGCAGCAGGTCCTCCTTACCCGCGTACCGCCGGTAGAGGGCGCTGATGCCGACGCCGGCGCGCTCGGCGACGGCGGCGATCGGGGCCTTCGGGTCGTCGAGGAAGACGGCGCGGGCGGCTTCGAGGATGACCTCGTCGTTGCGGGCGGCCTGGGCGCGGCGACCGCCGAGGGTCTTGCCGGACGTCGGTGACATGCGCTCAGACTAACAGTGGAACGGACCGTTCCGCTCTGCTATGGTGATTGCAGAACGAAACATTCCGTTCCGAAGGAGTTCCGGCATGAGTGACACCGCTGTCCACCCGTTCCGCGCCCAGATCCCGCAGACCGCCCTCGACGACCTGGCCGCCCGGCTGGACCGCACCCACTGGCCCGTCGAACTGCCCGGCGCGGGTGACTCGTACGGGATGAGCAACGACCGGGTGCGGGCCCTCGTCGACAGGTGGCGGGGCGGGTTCGACTGGCGCGCCGTCGAGGCCCGCCTGAACGCCCACCCGCAGTTCGTCACCGAGATCGACGGCGAGCGGATCCACTTCCTGCACGTCCGGTCGTCCCGGCCCGACGCCACCGCGCTGGTGCTCACCCACGGCTGGCCCGGCTCGGTGCTGGAATACCTCGACGTGATCGCCCCGCTCACCGAGCCCACCGACCCGGACGCGCCGGCCTTCCACGTGGTCATCCCGTCGCTGCCCGGCTTCGGCTTCTCCGGCCCGACCCGCAACGCCGGCTGGAACCGGTTCCGCATCGCCCGCGCCTGGGCCGAGCTGATGAACCGCCTGGGGTACGACAGCTACGGCGCGGTCGGCAACGATGCCGGTTCGATGATCGCGCCAGAGCTGGGCCGGATCGATCCGGAGCGGGTGCTCGGCGTACACGTCACCCAGCTCTTCTCGTTCCCCTCCGGCGACCCGGCCGAGTTCGCCGGGCTCTCCGAGGCGGACCAGGCGGCGCTCGGGCACCTCCAGTGGTTCTACGAGAACAAGTTCTCCTTCAACCAGGTGCACAGTCAGCAGCCGCAGACCCTTGCGTTCGGGCTGGCCGACTCACCGGTGGGGCTGCTCGCCTGGAACGCCCAACTCTTCGACGAGGGCCTGGATGCCGACTTCATCCTTGCCAACGTGGCGCTCTACTGGTTCACCGGCACCGCCGCCTCGGCGATGCGGCTCTACTGGGAGGACGCGCACGCCGGCGAGCCGCCGACCGAGCCGACCACCGTCCCGACCGCGCTGGCCATGTTCCCCGGGGACTTCCAGTCCATCCGCCGCTTCGCCGAGCGGGACCACTCGAACATCGTCCGGTGGACGGCGTACGACACCGACATCGAGGGCCGGGGCGACGTCGGCGGTCACTACGCGGCCCACCAGGCCCCCGAGGTGCTGGTCACCGACATCCGCGAGTTCTTCGCCAGCCTCCGCTGACCGCCAGCGTTGATCGACTCGGGTTCCTTGATGTCGCGGTGTCCGGACCACCCGGACACCGCGACATCATGAGAGCCGAGTCGATCACGGCCATTGAGCTGCGTAGGGCCTGGTCTGACGACCGGTGACCGTCCAAGATCTGCGGATTGTTCATCAAGCGGTAGCCTTGGCTGGTGCGAGTACGTGTCGAGCAGACCGCCCTACCCGGGATCGGGGTACGTCACGATCTGGTGACGGAGTCCGGACGCCGCCTGGGCGTCGTCTCCCATCGCAATGGCCGCCGTGATCTCGTTTTCTACGATCCCGACGATCCCGATGCCTGCCAGGCGGACATTCCGCTCACCGACGACGAGGCTGAGGCTCTGGCCGACATCCTCGGCGCGTCGCTGATGCTCGGTCAGCTCTCCGGGCTCCGCGAGCAGGCCGCCGGTCTGCTCACCGAGCAGATCGCCATCACGGCCGGCTCTCCGTACGTCAACCGGAAGCTCGGCGACACCAAGGCGCGTACCCGCACCAGCGCCTCCATCGTGGCGGTGCTGCGCGAAGGCGAAGTAATCGTCTCGCCACTCCCCTCCTTCCGCTTCGCAGCCGGCGACGTGGTGGTCGTCGTCGGGACCCGCAGAGGTCTCGACGGTGTGTCCGCCATCCTCGCCGACAGTGACCCGGACGGCTGAGGCGGATGCACGATTTCACCACGCTGCTCATCGAAGTCGGTGCGCTGCTGTTGCTGCTTGGCCTCCTCGGCCGGCTGAGCCGGCGCTTCGGCCTCTCGCCCATTCCCCTCTACCTGCTCGCCGGGCTCGCGTTCGGGCACGGCGGGCTACTTCCGCTCGCCGCCAGCGAGGAGTTCTTCGCGGTCGGCGCCGAGATCGGCGTCATCCTGCTGCTGGTGATGCTCGGCCTGGAGTACTCGGCCAACGAACTGGTCGGCAACCTCCGCTCGGCAGCCCCGGCCGGGCTGATCGACGGCGTGTTCAACGCCCTGCCCGGCGCGGCCTTCGCCCTGCTGCTCGGCTGGGACTGGGTCGCCGCCCTGGTGCTCGGCGGCATCACCTGGGTCTCCTCCTCCGGGGTGATCGCCAAGGTCCTCGCCGACCTGGGCCGGCTCGGTAACCGGGAAACCCCGGTGATCCTCTCGGTGCTGGTCATCGAGGACCTGGCGATGGCGCTCTACCTGCCACTCGTCACCGCCGTACTGGCCGGCACCGGCCTGCTCGGCGGCGGGATCGCGCTCACCGTCGCGGTGGGCACCGTGCTGATCGTGCTGGTGGTCGCCATCCGGTACGGCCACCTGATCTCGTCCGCCCTGTCGGCGAAGGACCCCGAGGCGCTGCTGCTCGGCGTACTCGGTCTGACGTTGCTGATCGCTGGCATCGCCGCGTCGCTTCAGGTGTCGGCGGCGGTCGGCGCGTTCCTCGTCGGCATCGCGCTCTCCGGCCCGGTGGCGCACCACGCCACCGAGTTGCTCTCGCCCCTGCGGGACCTGTTCGCCGCTGTGTTCTTCGTCTTCTTCGGCCTGACCACCAACCCGCAGGACATTCCGCCGGTGCTGCTGCCGGCGCTCGCGCTGGCCGTGATCACCATGGCGACGAAGACGGCCACCGGTTACCTCGCCGCCCGTCGGGTCGGCATCGCCGAACCCGGTCGATGGCGGACCGGCCTGGCACTCGTACCCCGAGGTGAGTTCTCCATCGTCATCGCCGGTCTCGCGGTGGCCGCCGGGAGCGTCGAGCCGCGGTTGGCAGCGCTGGCCGCGACGTACGTCCTGATCACCGTGGTGACCGGGCCGATCCTGGCCCGGCTGCCGGACTTCCCGTGGTTCAAGCGGTGGCTGCGCAACCGCGCGGCGGCGCAGCGGCGGGGGCCGGCCCCGGTCATCGACTCACCGCACTGAAGTCCACCTGAACGCCGCGGCCGCATGGGTCGCACCCTCGCGGAGGTAGAAGCGGTGCGCCTCGGTCCGGGCGAGGCCGGACTCCAGGAAGACGTAGTCGGCACCGTGTTCGTGCGCCCATGCCCTGGCCGCCGTCAGGAGGCTGGAGCCGACACCCCGGGAGCGCCACTCGGGGTGCACAGCGAGGTCCTCGATCGAAGCCCGACGGCCGAAGCGCACCGAGAGGATGTCCACGTAGACGCTGGCCACACCAACCAGCTGACCTTCACCCGATCGCGCCGCGAAGAGTGCGACGTCTTCGTGGGCGAGCAATTGCGCGGTCCGCTCGACGGCACGATCCCGGTCCCAATCCCCGGGACGGCCACCGGGAGGGGCGAAAAGCCACTCCAGCCCCGTGACGAACTCGGCCTCGGCGCCTCGCTGTAACTGTCGTACGTGGATGGTCATGGGGACATCATCGGCTGCGTCATCGATGCAACCGACCCGCCCATGCCAACGGTTGCGGAATTGCTCCTCGCGGGTACTACCGCAGCACCCGACGGCGGGTTACCGTTTCGCCCCAGCAGCCAGGGTCCGCAGGCAGCGTTGCCAAACGCGGGCGAGAGCGGAAGGTCAGCCGGTGAGCGTGCAGGAGTCGACGTTCCACGGCTTTGCCAACCCCGTCGATCCGACTCCGGCGGAGTTGCGAGCTTGGGCGTACAAGCCCGATTCAGTGCCGTTGGCGTCGATGCCACCGGACTGGGACCTGCTGGTCTCCGGCGACCGGCTGGTGTTGACACTCTTCGAGTTAGCGATGGATTCAACCTGCCCGGCACGGCGGTTCGCGCTGCACTGCCTCTACATCTACGCGGCCGACGGCATCCGGACGAACTTCCGCGCGCATCCCAAGCGCCGCTTCCGCAAGCTCGTCGAACAGGCCGAGCGTGACGGCGACGAGCTGATGAAGGTCTGGGCGCACAACGGCCGGGTGCTGTTGGCCAGACCGGACCTCTTCGTCTATCGAGACTGGTGCGAGGGCGGCCTGGTCCGCGAGAACCGCCGCCTCGGCTGAACTGCCGGATTCGCTCCGTTTCTTTCGCCGATCTTGCACTTTCTGTTCCGACCTATTGCGCGAAGCTAGACATTCCGTCATCCCAAACTGCAAGATCGCGGAATTGGGCGCGGGGCGCGGGGCGCGGGGGCGGGGGGCGGGGGGCGTGGCGTGCGTACGGGCCGGGACCCCCCGTGGGTCCCGGCCCGTACGTTGGTTACCGGTCAGTCCTGCTTGCGTTCTGGTTCGGCTTGACTCCGTTCGGCGGCGTGGTCGCCGTTTTCGGCGAACCGGCCCGCGATGACCCGGTCCCGGTAGGTCCCCTCGGTCACCTTGTCGAACTTCTTGCGGACGGTTTCGGCCAGGTTCTCCAACCGGTCCTCGGTCTGCTGGGCCACCTTCTTCGCCTGTTCCGCCATCGCTCCCCCTCGCCATGCCGGTAGGTCCAGATTAAGCCGATTGGACCCTTATCGACAGGCTAACCGAAGCGGCCCGGACCGCGCCGGGAATCCGGCGCGGTCCGGGCCGAGAAGACAGATCCGGGTGAGCGGCAGCTCAGCGATCGGGCGTACGGCGGGGGCGCCACACGACCAGGGCGGTGGACGTGCGGTTCGTCGGCACCAGATCCCGGCCCGGGAAGCGGGCCAGCGACTCCAGCTCCGCCACCCGGCGGTACGCGGCGTCCAGCTCAGCCTCCAGCCGGGCCACCCGCTGCTGCGCCTGCTCCAGCAGCCGCTCCAGCCCAATGATCCGCTTGACGCCGGCCAGGTTGATCCCGTCGTCCTGACTGAGCCGCTGCACCTCGCGCAACAGCACGACGTCGCGGACGCTGTAGCGACGCCCGCCACCAGCGGCTCGGCCGGGCTGCACGAGCCCCAGTCGGTCGTACTGGCGCAGGGTCTGCGGATGCATCCCCGCCATCCGAGCCGCCACCGAGATCATCAACACCTTGGCCTCGTAGGCAGGGTCGCCCGAACCGAGGAACTCGCCCGACATCCCGCTCACCTCCGCGTCCGTTCCACCGGACTAACTGACTCGACGCACCCGCGCGTCGAGATGTTCCCGGGCCGCCGGCGGGGTCTGCTCGGCGAACGACTCCAGCGCCGTGCGCGCCTCGTCGGACAACCGGGCCGGCACCACCACGTCCAGCGTGACCAGCAGGTCGCCGGCCTGCCCGTCGCGGCGGACCACACCCTTGCCCCGGGCCCGCAGCACCCGACCGCTCGGCGTCCCCGGCGGCACCCGCAGGGTCACCGCCCCGTCGAGCGTGGGCACCCGCAGGTCCGTGCCGAGCACGGCCTCCGCGAAGGTGACCGGCACGGTCAGCGTCAGGTCGTCCCCGGTACGCCCGAACAGCTCGTCCGGCCGAACCTTGACCTGTACGAAGAGGTCACCCGCCGGGCCACCGCGCTCGCCCGGCTCACCGCGCCCGGCCAGCCGGATGCGTTGACCGTCGGCCACACCGGCGGGAAAGCGCACGTTCATGGTGCGGGTCTTTGTGACACCGCCGCTGCCGTGGCACTCCGGGCACTTCTCCTCGACCACCGTGCCGACGCCCTGGCAGTTGCGGCACGGCTCGGAGAAGCTGAACGACCCCTGGTCGCGGGTGGTCACGCCGGCACCATGACAGACCGGGCAGGTACGCGGCTGGGTGCCGGGTTTCGCCCCGTTGCCGTGGCAGGTGTCGCAGACTCCCGGCGCGCGCAACGTCAGGGGCAGCGTCACCCCGCGCACCGCGTCGCCGAAGTCCAGCGCCACCTCGGTCTCCACGTTTCGACCACGGGCCGGACCGCGTGGCGCGGCCTGCCCACCGGCCTGACCTCCGCTGAAGATCGAGCTGAACAGGTCCTGAAAGCCGGCGCCACCGAAGCGACGATCGCCGCCGCCGGCGCCGCCACCGAACATGTCGGAGACGTCGAACGGCATGCCGCCCGGCTGACCGCCACCCCTGGCGTTGCGCCGGAACGCGCCCGAGCCGAAGAGGGAACGCATCTCGTCGTACTCGCGACGGCGGCCGCTGTCCGACAGCACGTTGTACGCCTCGGACGCGGCCTTGAATCGCTCCTCGGCCTTCGGGTCGCCCGGGTTGTGGTCCGGGTGCGACTCCCGGGCCACCTTGCGGTACGCCTTCTTGATGTCATCCGCGGAGGCGGCCTTGTCCACGCCGAGCACGGCGTAGAAGTCCTTCTCGATCCAGTCCTTCGAACTCACCGGTCCACCTCCTTCCGACCCTGGTGGCCCGGCCGTCCCACCCACCGCTGGGCGGTGGGTGGGACGGCCTGCTCACTGTCTGGCACTATTCCGGATCCGCGACCGCGACCAGCGCGGGGCGCAGCAGCCGCTCACCGAGCTGGTAGCCGCGTCGCATGACCTGTACGCAGGTCGGCTCGCTGACGTCGGCCGACGTCTGGTGCGCGACCGCCTCGTGCCGGGTCGGATCGAACGGGTCGCCCTGCTCGCCGAAGGCGTTCAGGCCGAACTTGCCCAGCGCGGTGGTGAGCTGTTCCGCCACCGTGCCGAACGGCCCGACCAGGTCGCCGTGTTCCCGCGCGCGGTCCAGGTCGTCCAGGATCGGCAGCAGCGCGGCCAGCACCGAGCCGGTCGCCTGCTCCTGCACGAGGCTGCGGTCCCGGTCGACCCGCTTGCGGTAGTTGGCGTACTCCGCCGACACCCGCTGGAGATCCCTGGTCCGCTCGTCCAGCTCGGCTCGTAGTGCCTCCAGCTCGGCGCCGAGCGAGGTGCCCGCGCGGCCACCGTCCACCGGCTGCGCCGGGGCGTCCACCACCGCCGGACCGGACGGCTCCGGCCCGTCGGTGGAGTTGACCTCGACCTCGATCTCATCGACCACGACCTCGGCGTCCTCGACCAGACCCTCGGCCGGCACACCGGTCTCCGCGTCCGCGGCGGTCCCCTCCGGCTCGGCGGTGTCGACGAGCTTACGGTTGTTGCGGATGACGACCCGCTCCCCGTCGCCGGTCGGCTCCGTGGTCGCGGAGCCACCCGGCGTCGACCCGGTGTCGCCCGGGTCGGCGGCTCGTGGCTTCTGCGTCATGCGGCTACCTCATCCCCTTCGCGGTGGAAACGTGTCGGAGGCCGACGGTCACTTCTTGCCGTCCTCGTCCACGATTTCCGCGTCGACCACGTCGTCGGCACCGCCGGCCTGCGGGCCGGTCGCACCGGTCGCGCCGGTCGCACCCGGGCCGGGCTCGCCACCCGGCTGCTGACCCTGCTCGGCCTGAGACGAGTAGAGCAGCGAACCGGCCTGCTGGGAGACCTGAGCCAGCTTCTCGTGCGCCGACTTGATCTTCTCGATGTCCTGACCGCCGAGGGCGCCACGCAGCTCACCGAGCGCCTCGTTGAGCTGCTCGCGGTTCTCAGCGGGCAGCTTGTCGCCGCTCTCGGCGAGGAACTTCTCGGTCTGCCACTGGAGCGCCTCGGCCACGTTGCGGGTCTCGGCGTCGTCGCGGCGACGCTTGTCCTCCTCCGCGTGCTCCTCGGCGTCCCGGCGCATCCGCTCGATGTCGTCCTTCGGCAGCGAGGAGCCGCCGGTGATCGTCATCTTCTGTTCCTTGCCGGTGCCCAGGTCCTTGGCGTGCACGTTGACGATGCCGTTGGCGTCGATGTCGAACGCGACCTCGATCTGCGGCACGCCGCGCGGCGCCGGCGGAAGGCCGGTCAGCTCGAAGGTGCCAAGCTTCTTGTTGTACGCCGCGATCTCACGCTCACCCTGGAACACCTGGATCAGCACCGACGGCTGGTTGTCGTCGGCCGTGGTGAAGACCTCGGAACGCTTGGTCGGGATGGTGGTGTTGCGCTCGATCAGCTTGGTGAAGATGCCGCCCTTGGTCTCGATGCCCAGGCTCAGCGGGGTCACGTCGAGCAGCAGGACGTCCTTGACCTCACCCTTGAGCACGCCGGCCTGGAGGGCGGCGCCGACGGCGACCACCTCGTCCGGGTTGACGCCCTTGTTGGGGTCACGGCCGGTGAGCTGCTTGACCAGGTCGGTCACGGCGGGCATCCGGGTCGAACCACCGACCAGGATGACGTGCTCGACGTCGGAGATCTTGATCCCGGCGTCCTTCACGGCCTGCTCGAACGGGCCCTTGCAGCGGTCCAGCAGGTCCTGCGTCATCCGCTGGAACTCGGCACGGCTCAGCGTCACGTCGAGGTGCAGCGGGCCGGCGGCGCCGGCGGTGATGTACGGCAGGTTGATGTTGGTGGTGGTGGCGGCGGACAGCTCGATCTTGGCCTTCTCGGCCGCCTCGCGGAGCCGCTGGAGGGCCATCTTGTCCTGCGAGAGGTCGATGCCGTGCTCACCACGGAACGTCTTGACCAGGTGGTCGATGATCCGCTGGTCCCAGTCGTCGCCACCGAGCTGGTTGTCACCGCTCGTCGACTTGACCTCGACGACGCCCTCGGCCAGCTCCAGCAGCGACACGTCGAAGGTGCCGCCACCGAGGTCGAAGACCAGGACGGTCTGCTCCTTGGAACCCTTGTCCAGCCCGTACGCCAGGGCGGCGGCCGTCGGCTCGTTGACGATCCGCAGCACGTTGAAGCCGGCGATCTCACCGGCCTCCTTCGTCGCCTGGCGCTGGCTGTCGTTGAAGTAGGCCGGAACGGTGATCACCGCGTCGGTGATCTGCTCGCCCAGGTACGCCTCGGCGTCCCGCTTGAGCTTCATCAGCGTCCGGGCCGAGATCTCCTGCGGGGTGTACTTCTTGCCGTCGATGTCGACGGACCAGTTCGTGCCGACCTCGCGCTTGACGGACCTGATCGTCCGGTCCGGGTTGGTCACCGCTTGGCGCTTGGCGACCTCACCGACGAGCACCTCGCCGTTACGGGCGAACGCGACGATCGAAGGAGTCGTCCGCGAACCCTCAGCGTTGGCGATGACGGTGGGCTCACCGCCCTCGAGAACGCTGACGCAGGAGTTCGTCGTGCCGAGGTCGATACCGACCGCACGTGCCATCTTCGCTTCCTCGCTTCGTAAGGTTGTGCAGGTGACGGGCATCGCCCGTGGGCTGCTGGCGAGCACCGCCCGCAGCGGGCCCCACCACAAGTTGAGTGAACTTGACTCAATAGTGCCACGCGTTGGCCAATCGTCAAGGTGACTTGAGTCAACCCGACGCAACCCAGCCGTTATTACCGTCCGGTTGTCTTCCCTTGCATCGGTCGGGCACGCTTTAGCGGTGACGACGCACGGCGATCCCGCCACCCGTTCCGGTGCGCCCGCCGTCGCAGCCCGCACCGACCCGCCGGCCGCCGCGGAGGAGCCCCCCGCCACCACCGGGGACGACAGCCTCCCCGGCGCGCTGTCGGGCCTCCGGGAGGCGATCGGCGCGACCCGCTATCCCCTCGCGCTGCCCTCCGCCGGCCCCGCCCGGCACACCGCCACCGCACTCACCGACCAACTCGACGACTACCTGCTGCCCCGGCTCGCCCGGCTGGACGCCCCACTGCTCGTGGTGGTCGGCGGCTCCACCGGCGCGGGCAAGTCGACCCTGGTCAACAGCCTGGTCAAGGCCCGGGTCAGCGCCGCCGGCGTGCTCCGGCCGACCACCCGCTCCCCGGTGCTGGTCTGCAACCCGTCCGACGCGGCCTGGTTTCGGCAGGGAGAGCTCCTGCCGGGTCTGACCCGCACCACCGAGCCGAGCGACGATCCGCGCGCCCTGCACCTCGTCACCGCCCCGGCCCTGCCCGCCGGGCTGGCCTTCCTCGACGCGCCCGACATCGACTCGGTCGTCGACGCCAACCGGGCACTCGCCACGCAACTGCTGGCCGCCGCCGACCTGTGGCTCTTCGTCACCACCGCCGCCCGGTACGCGGACGCGGTGCCGTGGGAGCTGCTGCGCAGCGCCCGGGCGCGCGGCGCCGTGATCGCCATGGTGCTGGACCGGGTGCCCGCCGAGGCCACCGACGAGATCGCCGCGCACCTGACCGAGATGCTCGCCGAGCAGGACCTCGGCCGGGCGCCGCTGTTCGTGCTGCCCGAGACCTGGGTCGACGGTCAGGGGCTGCTCCCCGAGGGAGTCACCGCTCCCCTTGCCGACTGGTTCGCCCGGTTGGCCGCCGACGCGGACGCCCGGGCGGCGGTGGTCCGCCAGACCCTCGACGGGGCGCTGGCCGCACTCCACCCCTCGGTGGAGGATCTGGCCGACGCCGCCGACGAGCAGCTCGCCGCCGCCGACGGGCTGGACGAACGGGTCCGGGCCGCGTACCGGGGTGCCGAGCGCACCGTCGAGCAGGGGCTCCAGGACGGCCGGCTGCTCCGGGGTGAGGTGCTCGCCCGCTGGCAGGAGTTCGTCGGCACCGGCGAGCTGTTCCGCACGCTGGAGGCACGGATCGGCCGCCTCCGGGACCGGGTAGTGGCCGCCGTCACCGGTCGGCCGGCACCCGCCGCCGAGCTGCGCAACGCCATCGAGTCCCAACTGGTGACGCTGCTGCGCGGGGTGGCCTCGGAGGCTGCCGAGTCCGCGTACACCGGGTGGAAGGCACACCCGGCCGGCGCCGGGCTGCTCGACCCGGCGCTCGCCCACCCGAGCGACGACCTACCCGAACGCGCCGAGCGCATGGTCCGGGACTGGCAGCGCGGAGTGCTGGAACTGGTCCGGGTCGAGGGCGGTGACAAGCGGTTCGTGGCCCGCACCGCCGCGTACGCGGTGAATGCCACCGGGCTGGCCGTGATGATCGCCGTCTTCGCCTCCACCGCGTTCATCCCGACCGGGCTGGAACTGGCCACCGGTGCCGGCACCACTGTCGCCGCGCAGGCCGTCCTCCAGGCGATCTTCGGCGACCAGGCGGTGCGTGCCCTCGCCGCCAAGGCCCGCACCGACCTGCTGGGCCGGGTGCGGACGCTGCTCGACGCGGAGGCCGACCGTTTCCTGAGCCGCACCGCCGACGCCCGCCCCGCCGCGGACGCCGGCGACGGGCTGCGCCGGGCCGCCGGCCGGGTCGAGCTGGCCCGGCACCGCAGCGGCCTGTCCGCCGCCGACGAGGAGGGCTCCCGGTGAGCAACATCGCCGGCCGGGTACGCGAGGTGTTCCGCGGGGACCAGCGGGTCGACGCCGACGCGCTGATCGCCCGCCTGGACGCGGTACGCCGGTTCCTGACCGCCGTGGACGGTCTGCTGCCGGACGCCGACCTGGTGCCCGCGCACACCCTTGTCGAGCGGGCCGGCACCCGGCTCGCGCTGTCCCGGGACCACACGGTGGTCGCCCTGGCCGGTGCCACGGGCAGCGGCAAGTCCAGCCTCTTCAACGCGTTGGCCCAACTGGAACTCTCGCCGGTCGGGGTGCGCCGGCCGACCACCGGCGTCACCCACGCCTGCGTGTGGGGGCCGCTGGAGGGCGCCAACCATCTGCTCGACTGGATCGGCGTACTGCCCCGACACCGCTTCGTCCGGGAGAGCGCCCTGGACGCGGACGACGAGACGGCCCTGCACGGGCTGATCCTGCTCGACCTGCCCGACTTCGACTCGGTGCAGCGATCGCACCGGCTCGAGGTGGACCGACTCCTCGGCCTTGTCGACCAGGTGGTCTGGGTCGTCGACCCACAGAAGTACGCCGACCGGGTCATCCACGACAGCTACCTGCGCGAGTTCCACCGGCACCGGGAAGTCACCCTGGTCGTGCTCAACCAGGCCGACCGGCTGCCCCCGGCCGAGGTGCCCCGGGTCCTGGACGACCTGCGTCGGCTGCTCGACACGGACGGGCTGACCGGGGTGCCCCTGCTTGCCACCACCGCCATCGATCCGGCCGGAATGGTCGGGCTGCGCAACGCGCTGGAGCGCACGGTCGCCGAGCGGCAGGCCGCGTTGCGCCGGCTCGCGGGTGACGTCGACACGGTCGTCGCCGGCCTGGACGAGCTGGTCGGTTCGGCCCGGCCGGCGGGCGGGCCGGACGACACCTCCGTCAACGGGCTGAACCGGGCTCTGGCCGGGGCCGCCGGGGTGCCGGCGGTGACCGAGGCCGTGGAGCGGGCGTACCGGCACCGGGCCGGCGCGGCCACCGGCTGGCCCGTGGTCCGGGGCTGGCGGCGATTGCGGCCCGACCCGCTGCGTCGGCTGCACCTGCCCGGACCGACCGGTGACCAGGCCGACCCGGCGGAGAGCCTGGTGGCGGCCACCTCGGTACCGGACCCGACGGCCGCCCAGCGTTCGGCGCTCGGCCTCGCCATCCGCGCGGTGGCCGACCGGGCCGCCGCCGACCTGCCCGCGGCCTGGCCCGGCGCGGTGACCTCCGCCGCCCGGTCCCGCCTCGGCGACCTGCCGGACGCCCTGGATCGCACGATCGCTGGCACCGACCTCGGCCTCGACCGTCGCCCGCTGTGGTGGCGGCTCGTCGGGGGTGTGCAGTGGTTGGTCACGCTCGCCGCCGTGGTCGGGCTGGGCTGGTTGGTGCTCGGCTACGCGCTGCGGGCGCTCGGCCTGCCCGCGCTGGACAACCCGATGGTCGGCCAGGTGCCGCTGCCGACCGTCCTGCTGCTCGGCGGCCTGCTGGCCGGGCTGCTGGTGGCGGCGCTGACCCGGCCGGTGGTGCGCCTGGCCGCCCGGCGCGCCCGGGCCCGCGCCGACCAGCGGCTGACGGCCCGGGTCGCCCAGGTGGGCGACGAGTACGTACTGACACCGGTACGGACCGTGCTCGGCTCGTACGCCCAGGCACGCGACGCGCTGCGGGACGCCGCACGCCGCTGACGCTCCGCACGGCTCGCTACCGCTCTGCGTACGCCCCGGGCGGCGTAGGGTCGGAGCATGGCCACGCCTGAGACCCCCTACGACGCGGTGCTGCACGCCGCACGCGACGTGACCAAGCTGGAGTCCGCCCTCGACGCCGAGATGCTCGGCAGCGCCCTGCTGGGCAGTGTCTACGCCATCGCGGAGACCGACCGCGACGCCGCCGTACGGGAGTTCGTCACCGGCTTCCTCGCCGCCACCGCCCGCCGCAGGGTCGCGGCGGCGACCACCATCCGGCAGGTCTTCGCCACCCTCGTTCCGACCGCCGAGGGCGCCGATCGGGTGCGCCCGGGCAGCCAGGCGCCCACCTGGACGGCCCAGCTCGGCCGCGTGCACCTCACCGGCACCTGGGCGTACGGCGACGTGTACGGCGACCAGACCTCCTACCTCGCGACCTTCGCCTACGACGACGAGTCCGGCGGTTCGGAGCACGCGCTGGTGGCCCTGGTGGACCACAACATCGGGATCACCAAGGACATCTTCGTGGGCGGGCCGGCCGAACGGATCCTGGACCAGGTCCGGCAGATGTGCGCCGACGACGAGCTGACCTGGTTCCGTACCGAGGATCCAGCCCGGTTCCGGGGCGAGGTGGCTCGCCATCTGGCGGTCACCGACGACCTGGGCGAGTTGCCCGGCGAAGGGTCGCTCGCCACCGACCGGGCGTTGGTCGGGGCCCGGCTGGCGATGCTGCCCACCGCTGCCGACCCGACCGGTCCGGCGGAGGTCGAGCCGCTCTCTGCGGCCGAACGCACCGACCTGGTCCGGCGGTTCCTCGCCGCGCCGGAGGCCGCCCGCTTCGGGCTGGACGCCGTCGACGGCCCGGAGTTGGCCTCGCTGCACTTCTGCCTGAGCCTGCTGCTGGACCACTCGGCGAGCTTCCCGGACGCCGATCCGATGCGCTGGAGTCCGGCGGTGTCCGGGCTCTTCCTGCTGGACTGGGTGCACCGCCGGGCCGTGCTGGACATGGACGACGCGGCGATGCTCCCCCGGGTGCTGCGGGCCTGGGCGCGGTACGCGTCGCGCCAGCGCGGGCTGCCCGAGGCGGCGACGACGCGCACCGACGAGGCGATCGAGGAGATGGTGCCGGAGTTCGCCCGCCTCTACTCGACCGGTGAGCGGCGCAGCGCGGCCACCGCCGCGGTGGCGCAGCTGATGGCCGACGGGGTGGACCCGGACGACCCGGCCGCGCTGGACGCGTGGATCGAGGCGAACCGCCACCGCCTCGCCGACGACGGCGCCTGACGGCGTCCGAGGGTGGGCGGCTCCGCGCCGCCCGCCCTCGGCCCGGCTAGCGCAGCGAACCGAAGATCACCGCGGCGATCAGGGCGCCGAGCACACCTCCGGCCAGCACCTGTGCCAGCGTGTGGTCCTTCAGCCGTACCCGGGACCAGCCGACCACCGCCAGCAGCGGTGCGGCGACGACCAGCCGGGTCCCGAAGGTCAGCATCAGGATGACCAGCGTGCCGGCGGCCACCGCCGAGTGGATCGACATCTTCCACCAGTGGCTGACCGACACGGCGACGACGAGGCCGACGAGGCCGGACACCGCCAGTGCCAGCAGCGGGCGGGGCGCGCCGAGCACGGCGAGCAGGGCGAGGCCCGCCGCGACCGAACCGAGGCCGACCAGCAGCGGCGCCCGGCGCTGCTCCCGGCGGCCGACGTGGTGGTCGGTGAGCCGGCCCCGGCGTACCCCGCCGACGATGTAGGCGAACGGAATGCCGGTGACGAAGAGAGTGGCGAGCAGACCCCAGACTAGGCCCTGACCGGGGCGGCTGGCGCTGCGCCAGCTCACCGTGATGATCAGCAGCGACACGAGTACCGCCGGGGCGGTCACCTCGGTGACCAGCCGGGCGATCCGCAGCCCCGGGCCGGGCCGGGTGGTGACCGGGCGGGGTTCCGCACCGCCGCCCACGCCACCCCCTCCGGTACGCGCCTACCGCCGAGCGCCGACGCCGACGCCGGACGGGTCGCGCCTGATCGTCACCGTACCGTCGGCGGGACCGCAGGGTAGGTCGGTCCGGCCAGTGGCGCCGGGCTGACGCTGGGCGTCGGGGCGACGACCGACGGCGACGGGATCACCGGGCCGGGTCGGCGGGTCGGTACCGCGGGCGGCGTGGGTGTGGGGGCCGGGACGGACCGGGTGCTGGTCGGCACGGCGGTCGCTGTCGCGTCGTCGGTCGGCGTGGGTGTCGGGTCCACCGTCAGGGTCGGGGTCGGATCGGGATCGGCCGAGCTGGAGGGGCCCGGCGAGTCGGTGGGGTCCGGGTCCGCCGAGTCGGTGGGGTCTGGCGGATCGGTCGGGTCCGGCGGATCGGTCGGGTCCGGCGGATCGGTCGGGTCCGGCGGATCGGTCGGGTCCGGCGGATCGGTCGGGTCCGGCGGATCGGTCGGGTCCGGCGGT